>NZ_JAGJEF010000087.1:0-16817 GCF_018100875.1 Pseudoalteromonas sp. MMG012 | reverse complement strand
GTGTTTTTATCACGCCGCTTAATGTGTAGCTTAGTGATCTAAGCGAATATTAAGCAACAGAGAGAAAGGGCTTCGCGAAAGAACCGGTAGGCAGTGCTTGATTGGCTTTTCTACTATGTTATCGGCTATGGAATAACCATGCTACGCAGCCTCTGCCTTGTATAAAATCCAATCAAACTGCTGCAAAAATGAACCTAGAAGATCAACAACCCCTAATACTTTTGGAGAAATAACCTATTCAAAAATAGAACATACACACCACATATTAAACTAAAATTCCCATCAAAGGTGGGAAGTCAGCCATGCTGTTTTCAGTGTTGTTAACGTTGCGACTTAATCCATGCCTTTACAGGAGTGACCCACTCTGGCCTCGGCCGATAAAAAGCGCCATGACTCAGACCGGTGTTAATTTCAAGCTCGGTAAATGATTTTACGGACGTACTTTTTTCTGCTAATGCACTGCAGCTATTAGATTTGTCCGTTTTTTCATAAATAGATAACACGTGGCCATACACTTTAACATCCGTGTGCTTTTTCCAAACTAAACGACCACACCCTGCAAGAATTATCGTATTAACGCCTAAGTCAGACAACTTATCAGACGCAATTCCGGTAATAAACGCCCCCCGAGAAAACCCCATAATAGTAATGTTACTTGGCTTTACTCCCTGCTCAACCAAAGTTCGAACTTGCCCATTCAGTGTGTATGCATACTCAAACGGGTCCGTATTTTTGCTTCGATGGTGCGCAATTAAATGATAGCTAGGGTCTGACAACGCGTCCTTGACTGCCGGAAAGTCATATACTCCCCAGCCAAATCGAGTATCCACTGGCTTAGGATTTGTTCCCTCAACAATGTAACCGTGAGAATAAAACACATATTTCGCGTGCTTATCAATGCTATCTGGTAAATCGGCATAAAGCTGGCGAGCCTCAACCAAGGTCATTGTTAATACTGAGCTGGCTGATAGAATAATAGCGGTTAGTATGGTTTTGATTACAATACCCCCAATAAAAAGTGTTACTTACCAATAGCATACCAAAATTTATATCAAACTCATAGGTCAGACCATACGGCTAATTCATTACCACTTGGTTCAATAAAGTGAAAACGTCGACCTCCTGGGAAGCTAAAAATAGCCTCACATATTTCCCCGCCCGCGAGCTCAACATCTTGTAAAGACTGCTCTAGGTTTACACTATAAATAACCACTAATGCACTCCCTAATTTTGTGCAGGCTCTTAATTCTGACTTATAAAAACCACCAGCTAAACCTGAGCTGCTAAATGCCCGGTAATCTGGCCCGAAATGCTCAAACTGCCAATTAAAAACACGAGAAAAAAATGTTCTGTTTTCGCTAAATCACACGCAGCCATTTCAATGTAATTAATATGGTGATGAGTCATGTTGTCGCCTCGTTATTGATATAGGCTTAGCATAAAATGACTTTGCTATATAAGCAAATAACCACTCGTCTAATCCAAAACGAGAACTTGAGTTAAAGTATGAATTTGTTTTATCAGATACGATAAAAACCCGTCGTTCTCAATGTTAGGCGTATTGATGTTAAGCATGCACAATAAAAAAAGGCACAGTCAATGTGCCTTTTGATACAAGCGAAAGGTTAAAATTCAGCTTTAAAGTTCACTGCAGCTGTACGAGGAGCACCTATCCATGCAGACTGATTCGCCACGCCTCCTAAGTAACTTTTATCCGTAACGTTGTTTAAGGTAAAGCGTAATTCCATGGCTTTAATCCCTGATATCGGTGCATCAATCGCAACACCTGCATAAAAATCAGATACTGTATATGCATCAATTTTCTTAGTATTTGCCGCATCCATCCAACGATCTCCAACCCACTTTGTTGATAAACCAGCAAAATAATTACCTTTACTCCAATCAAATGAGATAACAGCTAAGTTTTCCGCTGAACCAAACACTGTGTTCCCTTGTGGGAAAGTACTTAACCCGCCTGTGTACGTTGAGTCATTATAGGTATATGACGTATACATTCCCCATTCATTGGTCATGTACCATGTCGCAGAAGCTTCAAAGCCATTCGATTCAATACCACCGACATTCTCAAACGAACCATTATTACCAATCGAATAATTAATACCATCAGGTGAGTCTGGCGCAATAAAATTTAAACGGTTTTCAAAAGTAACATCATAATATGTCACACTGGCGTTGAGTTTATCTGAGCTATAACGCAAGCCTAAGTCAATATTCTCTGCCGTCTCAGGCTCAATTTCATCCAGTGCGGATGCATCTCTTTCCAAAACGGTATCTTTAATTGCAGCAAAGTTTTCTGCATACCCTGCAAAAAGCTCTAAGCCTTCAATAGGGGTCGGTGCCACGATGCCTGCAGACAATAAAGTTTCTGAATCCGACTCAATCGAGGTGTTTTTACTCCCATCAAATAGGTTAATACCTTCAAGGTCGACTAAGAACTTTTTCGCGCCAACGCGCACTCTTGCAACTTTAAAGTCCAATTCATTTTCAATATAGAACATGGTTGTATCCACATTGAATTCTCTGTTGTACTGTATCCAATACGGCGTACTATCGAAGTTTACGCTCACTCGTGCATCAATTCTTTTATGCCAGTCTCGCCACTCTTGACGCTGGTAATCTTCGTACCATATTCCAGCTCGAACCGTATTGTCCATATCAGCTAGCTTGCCGTAAAAGCTAAAATCAGCGTTGAACCCTAAGCGGTCTTTACCATAATGAGTATGGCGATATGAGCCCACTGGTATTGCACCTGCTTGATAACAAGCTGGATCATACTCTGCCCCAGCGCCACCATATGGAAAAGTAATGCTCGACTCACATCCTGAAATCGGACTAAGTTGTCGGCCAGCTTTGTCGACAAAATATATTCGACCATTAGAGCTACCCCCAGTGTACGATTTATCAGATGTGATCTCGCTATGAGGTTGATTAAAACCATCAGCCGAAATATCTTCAAGGTAAGGCGGGATCCAGTCACCACGCCCTTCATTATGGTGATAATAAACATTGCCGGACAATTCCCAGTTACGCGCTTCATAGTTTGCTTGAACATAACCAAAGGTATTTTCCCTTAACGTTTGCCAGCCATTACGAAAAACTTGATCTACATAGGGAGTACCTGTTATCGAGTCAGTTAACCTATCCCATGTAGGGTCTATTGCGAATTGTTCTGTGCTGATCCTTTGGTAATTCGCTTCTTTTACATCATCATAAGATGCATATGCTTTAACGCTTAATGGACCATTGCTGTGTAGCACTTTAGCCGCGATATGGTCTCGCTCACTATTTGCCACTTGTTGTACCCAATCTGAATTACTCGAATTAGATATACTCACCCAAGCATAGGTATTGTCAAATACTTCCCCTGTTTGATAGCGCGCAAAATACTTCTGTGCTTCGAAGTCCCCGTTGGTGAATGAAAGAGTTAAGCCTGCATCTTTTGTCGGGTCTATCGTTGTGAAGTTAAGTGTGCCCCCTAATGCTTCATTTGAACGAGACGCGACATCCGCTGTACCTTGAGATACTTGTACCGTGCCAAGGTTTTCTGTATCAATATAGCGGTTTGCTTTGGCTCCGCCGCCATAATTAGAGTTACCATTGGCAATACCATCAATCGTAATACCAATTTGCTGCTCATCTAAGCTCAGCTGAAAACCACGAATAGATACCGTGGTAGACCAATCATCAGAGCCAAATGTATCGCCTTCATTTATTAAAACACCGGGTAAGTTATCAATAATCGCTAATGCACTGGTCATCGCAGCTTGTTGTTTTGACATTTCTTGAGTGGTGGCGTTATTTGCAAACGACACGCTCTGTCCAACGACAGTAACTTCTTCAATGGTGTTATCTTCTACTGAGCTATTTTCAACAGCATTGCCTTGAGCAAAACTGCTTGCAGAAAAGCTCGTTAATAATGCAGCAGTGATCAGGTTAAGCGAGAGAGTATTTTTCATGATTTCCCAACTTCTAATTTAAGGTTAAATGGCTGAACGCAAAGCAGTATGGGAAATAAATATGACAAATAGGGACAACTTATTTGAACGTTCAATTAATAAAAATTTAAAGTAATAAGACAAATGTATCAGCCATGCTTGCTCCTTTACCCACTCGCCAGAAAACTACACCCCTATTCGATAAACTGAGCATCCATCACACTACCAACTTTAAATTTGCCATCTAATTGTCACAGAGATAGGCGATAATGTTTTCGACAAATACAGGTGTCTCCCCTGCACCAAATTTTTCAGTTTTGTATGTTTTTTTGGGTCATTATTTGATGACCCAACTTTTCTTTGTTACCTAAAATCTAGGGGCTGTTGATCTTTCAGGTTCATTTTTGCAGCCGTTTGATTGGGTTTTATACAAGGCCGAAGCTGTGTAGCATGGTTATTCCATGTGAGTCAGCCGATAACATAGTAGAAAAGCCAATCAAGCGCTGCCTACTTGCTCTTTTGAGTAACCCTTTCTCTTTGTTGCTTAATATTCGCTTAGATTACTAGGCCACATATTAAGCGCCGCGATAAAAGCGTGCTCAAAAAGAACAAAAATAGAACAGCAAAGATCAACAACCCCTAGACCAAAGTCTATGAGACGATTATTTAGCCACCGCATAGAGTTAAGGTTCACAACATGTAAAAGAGGAACACTTCAATAAACCTGTCAAAAACGACATGCGTACTTTATATACTTGCATCACTGCTCGTCATGAAACAGGCATACGCCGCTAACTGTAGTTCAATCAATGAATACCCAAATTGGACCGCTGAAAATTGGTCAGGCCAATACGATCATGCTAATGCTGGAGATTTAATGCAGTATGAAAATAAACTATATAGGGCCAATTGGTGGACAAAGGCGGTACCTGGCTCGCACCAGTCATGGCGCTATGAAGGCATATGTGCAAATCCAACTACTCCCATCCAAGGTGCTTTTGATACTCATGGTAAGCTCTCCGTATGTGGTAAACACCTGTGTAATAAAAATAATCACCCTATACAATTACGTGGTATGAGTAGCCATGGTCTGCAGTGGTATGGACTAAATAAATGCCTGACACCACAGTCACTCGATACGCTCGCATATGAATGGCGTGCAGATATTGTAAGGCTCAGTTTATACGTACAAGAAGAGGGATTCGAAACAGACAAAACTGGCTTTATTAATCAAGTCAACAAACTGATCGCAATGGCCAGTGACAGAGGAATGTATGTTTTAGTGGATTGGCACCAATTGTCTCCTGGAGACCCTAATGCCAACACTGCACTAGCCAAAGAGTTCTTTAGTCGTGTTGTACAACAGAATAAGCATCGAGATAACATCCTCTACGATATTGCCAACGAGCCTAACAATGTATCATGGGATGCTGTTCATAACTATGCTGAGCAAGTTATCCCGATTATTCGCAATATAAAAAGTGATGCTGTTGTATTAGTAGGCACTCACGGCTGGGCCACATTTGGCATCTCTGATGGCGGGTCTGTACAAGAGGTTATTCAAAAGCCACTCTCTTTCGACAATATCATGTACACCTTCCATTTTTATGCAGCCTCACATTTTGACGCTTACCTCGAAGCACTTGATACAGCATCGGATGTATTACCGGTTTTCGTCACAGAGTGGGGAACTCAGCTTTATACGGGAGATGGCGACAATGATTTCGAACGCGCACAAGCGTATATTAATTTGATGAAACGGAAAAAAATCAGTTGGATTAATTGGAACTACTCTGACGACCCACGCAGTGGAGCAGTATGGAAACAAGGCACTTGCAGCGCGGGGAATTTTTCTGACAGTCAGCTCAAAGAAGCTGGAACTTGGATAAAACAACAAATCTTATTAGAAAGATAACCGCTTTACCAATGCGGGTACTTTCACCCGTATTGGTTTTTCTGTGTCTGATGTATCTAGAGCGGCGTTCATATTTTCTCAGTCTGACTGTAAGCAATCAACAAAGAATGCGCATGGCGTTTATCAGCAAGTTCTTGATATTCATAAATCATTAAATATATGCAAATTTATTGCGCGATAAACGATGACGGCAGCCATTCACACACGCCAACAAATCTATTTATGATGCAATGGCAAGATAACCCAAGTTTGGCAAAATTTGATTGGCGCACTCAATACAACTACCTAGAGTTTAATGCCACATCATTTACCCAGAAGCAATACGTCTTACAAGCGACACTGACAGGTCAAGACAGGGGTTTATTAAGCAACTTATTTGCAAGTTCAACAGTAGCACAGCAATGGTTGCACCCCGTCGCTAAATAGCCAAAGTTGAGTGGTTACAAAAAAGTATCCAATTTAGTGAAGCGTCATGCGTAAAGTGTATGTATCAACGATCACATTGCTCAAAAGTAATAAGGCACATAACTAAGCTATTACTTGCCAAACTTCCTGTATAAAGCCAAAGGTAAATCTCATAGCTTGATTTAATCACATTCTGCATCGTAACAAAATATGGGTCGCCAATTCATGATGACCCATAGTAGCAATCATCTTATTTATCTATTGAACCTCAGCTCTGGATAAGCGAATTTGCCCAATAAAGCTATTTTTCTCACTCTCGGCGTTGCTTTCATTTGTAATAGCCCGCTATTACTGCATAAAAGCGCCTTGATATTGAACAAAATATCATCATTGGATTGTACGTAAGTTTACTTACAAAACATTTTCTATTCCAAAACCCTTATCCAAACCTGAGGTTATTTATTCAGTCAATAATCACTATAGGGATTTTTTCTTCGTTACCTTCTCTTTATGGCCAATAACCCGCAGTGACCACCCTTTTAATATGCCTGATACAGCATTATTCTTATTATTAATTGTCACGGTTTCACCGTTGCTTTGTCTTAGACTAAAGTTACGATCTGTATTACTTACATCAGTCACGTGCAGTTTCCATTCACCATTGACTGCGTTAGACTTTTCATTCCAGAATTTATAACTTAACATCAATTGATCATTGTATCCCTTATATAACACATCTTCTGCTACATCGATGCCTTGTGATTGAGAAATAGCGCGGCCAACCAAATTATTATGTGGTGACATTAAGATACTACGCGTGCCACTGGGTGATTCCAGTTCAACCTTCAGGTCTGAGATCCGTGTATGATCAACATCTAAGCGAATTTGAACCGCTTCAACAAATAAGTCATCAGCAATTGTTACTGTGTCTGTTACCGTTTGTGCATCATCTGAAATAACGATATTTTTTTCCGTCTCAAGACCATGCCATGGCGTCATTATTAACGCTGAGGGTAAATCGGTGATCGCATAACGACGAATAAGTTCAGCGGCTTTATCAACATCAATTAAACCAAAACCATAATATGGTGAATAGCTGACTTTCTCTTGGGCATTATTCTGTGACCACCCTTCTAGTCCCACAACATCACCCACTAAAATATCTTGGTAATAAGGGTCTACTTTAGTGGCTGTTCTTGCCAGTAAATGGCGGATATCACGAGCAGATAGCGAATGGTTTTGTTGTTCTGCTGCGGAGATCAAAAGCGCGATTGCGCCTGATGTATTTGGTGCCGCGGAAGAAGTACCATTCATGCTATAACTATATTAAGCTCGGCTTGCCATATAACCCACAATAGAAATACTAGGATTACGATTTTGCAATAGAATCAAGTAGTCTAAATGACCCGCATTAGCCGCAAATGCCGCTGAAATCGCTTGCTTATCTTGTGCTGAAACCTGTGTATCATTTTCCTGTAAATACGCTAATAACATAAAGTCTTTACCATAGTTGGCTCTATACTTTTCTGATATTGCGTATAAAGTATCAATCGCCTCCACATTGTCACACGCTATGCGGTTAAACACATTGGTATCTAATTCACCGCGAAGCTTAAGTAGTTCACAACTCAACGTAGGCATAACGTGGCCCGGTGTCCCTTGGTCATTCCCTCCTGGTGCGGTCAAAAATACATTACTCCCAACAGAAGAGTATGAAGATAATTTACCATCCGCATTCAGCGCACTGACCGTCAGATTCCAATAATTAGCTTGTTCAAAGTCTACATTCGAATTATGCCACGGCAAACCAAAATTATTATTACTTGGGATACTATGTCCCTTAAAAATAAGCCCATTATCGCCAAAATCATGCACACGCGTACCCGTATAGCCATTCCCTGCAGACTTCACAAATGTGGCTTCTCTTGGGTCTAGAATATGACTGGTAGAAACTTGCTCTAAAACACGCATCCGATCAGCTTGATCAATTAAAAGTATCTGTTCACCCGATGCAGCTGAAATTGTTTGAGAGTATTCATAAGGAATACTGATTGCTTGGCTCACACCATAGCTTTGATTAAATATACGAATTTCATCCGCAATCGTGTGTGCATTGATGTCACCGTCGTCACCATGACTTAGCTTCCACTGTGCATGGCTATCTACAGCTCCACCAAAATTGGCATAAGAAATGACTTTTGAGCTTGGCGCAACACCCCGTGCCCCAATATCATTCATAACCGCAGCGATAATACCACCCACCATAGTGCCATGAGAACCAGACACTTTTTCATTGGTATTTGGGTCAATAATAACGTTGTCAGCTAAATCAGGATGAGATAGCTCAACACCAGTATCAATGACAGCAACTTTGACGCCTTGGCCTAAGTGCCCCCAAATATGAGTTTGCCATAAATTTAAATCTACTCCGGCAACTGTGCCTGCTCGCGTGCCATCGTTCAGCAGGTTCCACTGATATTGCACCAACGGACGTACTTTAAATCAATCCATCGATTGTCATAGTCACGGTCTGTGGTCGCGCTGGCTTGAAATGCTAAAGCGGCAGATACTGCACATGTTAAAAGGGCGAGTTTGTTTTTCATAAGACTTCCTTCGTCAAATTAAGTTAATTATTATTAAAAGCGAGGCTTCCTTAGCCAGAAAGTTCACTAATAAAATCAAACCGAAGAAATCCAAAGAAATAACAAATAGGTACAAAAGAATTGTAAATCATTACAAAAGAAACCTTCAACACATTATTTTTAAAGGTAAAAATAATGTTTAGGAAATTTAAAAGGCACGATGAATATCAGCCGATATACATAATCAAGCGCCTAACTTGGCGCTATTTTATGTCGCGAAAATGAGAAACCCGTATCAACAGAATCCTTTTATATCCTCCTGTTCGGCTTCAACTAATGCTAATATCCGTACCGCTTTCTCAAAATGATCCAATTTATGTATTTGGATCCACCAAGTCGCCGCTTCCATTAACAACGCAGGATCATCATTTTTATTTGCGAAAAAAGCATAAAATGACACCCCAACCTCCTCGCCTTTTTGTGCTATTTTTTTATTACACACTTGTATAATTTTATCTCTCAATACTCGACGCATAGACACTTTATTATTCCTTTTAAAACATTGGGGGTACTGACGTTACAATAGCACCTCTCGTAATATTGGCTGACTGAGGAAGCTTTGCGGGCTTGCTGAAGCACCGTACGCACCAGATTGCATAACTGCAATAATATCATTGGGTTGACAAGTTGGTAAATGAACTTTTGCTGCAACAATATCTAAAGGTGTACATAAAGGGCCAACGATATCTACTTGTTCTTGGTTGTTATGTTGGTAACGGTTGGCAACACATACAGGGTAATTCTTTCTTATCACTTGCCCTAAATTCCCTGAGTTTGCCAAATGATGATGCATTCCTCCATCAACGACTAAAAATGTAGTGCCTCTAGAGACCTTCTTATCAACAACTCTCGTTAAGTATACACCGGCATCTGCCACTAAATAGCGACCTAATTCAAGGTGAATATCGACCCCTTTTAAAACCGCTGCATATATCGTCAGTAGCGCCTGTAAATTATCGATGATAGGCGCTAAGTTTAGAGGCGATTCATGCTCAAAATAAGCAACCCCAAAGCCACCCCCGATATTAATATGTGATGCTGTAAAAGGCGTATCATTTAACAACCGGCTTATCAGTTCAAACGTTTGATTGTGACATTCTATGGTCGCCGCTTCACTTAAATTTTGAGAGCCTGAAAATATATGAAACCCTTTAAAATCAATATAGTCAGAGTTAATATAGTCCAGTACACCCAAGACTTGTTCTTCATCAATACCAAACTGCTTTGCTCCACCACTCATTTTCATACCTGATTGCTTTAACTCAAAAGCAGGATTAATACGCAACGCGACTTTTGCTCGCTTTTTTAGCGTCTCACTTAACGCATGTAGGCGAGTTAGTTCAAATTTTGATTCAACGTTAATTGTGACACCCGCGCAGATAGCAGCGCTCAGATCTGTATCACTTTTGCCGGGTCCTGCAATACTGACTGCGTGACTTTTCAGCCCAGATGCTAAAGCCAGTAACATCTCCTGATGAGATGCAACATCAAAACCGTCTATCACTGTCGCCATGCGAGTAATTAACGAAGGGAAAGGGTTTGCCTTTATTGCATAATGAAGCTTCACCTTGCTCGGCAACCGTCGCTTTAAATTCTTAATATTATTAACAACTTGCTGTCCATCATAAATGTAGCATGGTGTACCACCTGCTATCTTAATGGCGTCTTCAATCGCCAGCCCCGCAACCTGCAACTGATTATTTTCAACAACATGATGCACTCTACTTAATCCTGCCATTTTCAATATTGCTCCTGAAATAAACGCCCATACAGTGTATGCCAGTGGTTTCTATCAAATTTACCATTGCTATTTTTTGGTAACTGCTCGGTATATATAAATCTTTTTGGCACCATATAAATGGGGAGCTGTGCTCGACAGTGTTGGATCATTGCATTTAGGTGACTTGCGGTTTGCACCGTACTATTAACGATGGCGACAATCGCTTGACCTAACTCAGAATGGGGCACACCAATCACCACCACTTCGCTAACGTGATCATAGGTATAAACGACCTCTTCAACTTCTTGAGGGCTAACACGATACCCAGAGGTCTTTATTAAGTCATCTTTACGTGACACAAAATAGAAAAATCCCTCGTGATCTTGATAGACAATATCACCAGACCAAACCGCCCACTGTGGCAGCATCCGCTGCGCCAAACACACGGGTGCTCGTTTAAAACGTGCCTGCGTTTTATCGGGATCATTCCAATAACCTTGGCTTACCAAAACGCCACTATGCACTAACTCTCCATGTTCAAACGGCGCACATTCATTTCCTTGTTCATTAATCACTTGAACTCGCGCATTTGGAATGGCTTTACCAAATGAAGTTGGCCGCTCATCAAGATGCTCTGGCGGTAAATAGCATGAGCGAAATGCTTCTGTTAAACCAAACATCATATAAGGTAATGCGTGAGGAATACGCTGTCGTAATTGAGTTAGCACGGCACTCGGCATAGCCCCGCCCGTATTACAAAAATATCGTAATGACATTAACTCTTGTGCTTGCCAGTCTCCTTTTGCCAATTGCACCCAAAGTGGCGGCACTAACGCCATTGATGTGAGCTGGTGATCACGGACTGCATCTACGATATCTTTAACAAATAAGTAGTCTTGAAGATAACAGCTCGCCCCCGTCAAAAACGCGATTGTCAACTGACTAAAACCATAGTCAAAGCTCAGAGGGAGCACAGCCAGCAGTTTGTCATTTGCTTTAGTCGGAAGGTAAGCCACCACGCTCTGAGCACCAATAACTAAATTTTGATGTGTTAACACCACCCCCTTAGCTCGCCCTGTACTTCCTGATGTATAAAAAACAGCCGCTAAGTCTGTTGCTATCATCTGTGGTAAATCAGCTCTTAAATCGGTTATATCCAAAGACTGAATTGCATGCCAGTGATGCACCTGAGCATCCGTATTTCCCATACTCCCATCAAGCAACACAACATGCTTAATACTCGGTAACTGCACTAAGTCTAATTGTTGATAACGCGATACGCTGGTGATCAACACCGTTGCAGCGCAATCTGCAACAATTTGCTCAACTTGCGGTTTTTTCAAAATAGGGTTGATCACGACGGCCACACCGCCCGCTTTACTCACCCCAAATATACTACTCACACAATTTACTGACTTGGTTGTATAAATAGCAACTCTCTCTTGTGTAGAGTCCATTATCGAAGCTAAAAAGCAAGCAACGTGATCAACTGAATTCGAAAGAGTTTGATAATTTACCCAGCTATTTTTACACCCAAGAGCCGGCGCGTCAGGCTTGAGCTTTGCCTGTGTTTCAATTAATTCATGTAATAACATATATCTGGTTTACACCGTTGATTTTTTATTGAAAAGTGATTGATAATGCACTGAGCCGTGCAGTAAATTCTGATGCGTTCCTTGAGCAATAATTTGACCTTTATCCATAACAAAAATCTTATCTGCATCAACAATTGTGGAGAGCCGGTGCGCAATCACAATCACGGTTTTACCAACCATTAAGCGCTTAAGTGCGACCTGTACTAAATGTTCTGAGTGGTTATCTAATGCAGACGTCGCTTCATCAAGAATTAAAATCTCTGATTGTTTAAGTAACGCACGCGCAATGGCTATCCGTTGTCGTTGGCCACCCGATAACTGTGACCCATTTTCGCCAATCTGACTTTGTAAACCATTTGGTAACGTGTGCAAAAACTCATGCACATTCGCTGACTCTATCGCTGCGTGCATTGCTTGTTGAGTCACCACTTTATCACAACCAAAAAGCAGGTTATTTTCCACCGTATCATCAATTAAAGTGACATTTTGCGACACATAAGCAATACTTTGTCGTAGAGAAAACAGCGAATAGCGTTCAATGGCTACATCATCAATAAAAATGGACTTTTCTGGAGCTTGGTATAAACGTAAAATCAAATTTGCTAATGTTGTTTTTCCTGAACCAGAACCACCCACCACCGCGGATACTTTACCCGCTTCAAATACAACTGATACCCCTTTAACAAGCAAACTCGAATGACTCTCATAGCTGAAGTTAAGATGTCGAAATGCGACCTCATGACTGCATTTAAGCAGAGGTAAATTGCCATCATCATGCTCAACCGGTGTATCGAGTAATGTAAACAAGCTACGTGCCGCAACGAACCCTTTTTGTAATTTTTGGTTCACGACGGTTAATTGCTTTAAGGGTTTCAATAATGATCCCATCGCTAGCAGCATCATTGTGAATGTGCCTGCGCTCAGCTCAACAAGTATTGACTCAATACTCGCAAAGACCAAGATTACCGCAATTGCACCGGCCCCTATCAGCTGGATCACTGGGTTACTGATGGCGGATACCGCCGCCAGTTTCATTGTTTTCTGGCGAGTATGGTTATTTACTTTTAGAAAATCTTGATTAACGCGCGCTGTTGCATTGAAAACTAATATTTCTTGATGTGCACTAAATGCTTGATCAGATACTTTAGCCAAACCACCCATACCATCTTGCAATTGTTTGCTCACTTTACGAAAACGTTTACTCACAATATTTATAATAAGTGCGATCAGCGGTCCAATGATCAGGAAAATTAATGAAAGCTGCCAACTCGCATATAGCATCATGGCTAACAAGACCATGACAATAATACCCTCTCTGATCACGGTAATAATGGCTGTTAAAAACGCTTCTGACAGTTGTTCAGCATCATAAGTGATCTTAGAGATCAACGTGCCTTTTGAGTACGAATTAAACACACTCATAGAAAAACACTGTACCCTTTCAAATACCTGCTGACGTATCGCATACGTCACATTTGATCCAGCATAAGAAATACAATAGTTAGACACAAAACTTGCGACACCACGAACAGCAAATATCGCAACAGTTAAGTAGGCTCCTTGAATGAGTGTATTAGGGTTTGATTGATTAAGACCATCATCAATAAGCGGTTTAATAAAATAAATCATCCCTGCATCCACTAAACTAAATAATATCAGCGCGCATATTCCAATAAAGACAACCCATTTTTGCGTCATCAAATAATGATATAATCGCACACTCACATTTTTATCTTCTACGGCGGTTGCCACATTGATTAGAGCATTTACATTGTGCATTGCTGATCCCATGTACTAAGGCCTAAACCGGTTATATGACCAATACCATTGCTCGGGATGTTTATATATAACCTCTTCAAAGCGTTGATATAGTTTCCCCATGGTAAGCGATATTTCTTCTTTATTATTATCAACGTAGCCATCAACAAAACGTTCAATCACCACATCATATCGATTGTTATCTTTGAGTACGGTGTAACACATCAGTATTGGCATTTTTCCATATGAAGAAATTAAAGCAGCGCCTGTTGGAGCTTGAGTTTTACAACCAAAAAATGACACCGGGGTCTCTTGTGCATAATGATCTGAGTGCAAACATACTGCTCTGTTATCACGTGATGCCTTCAAAAGTGCAATAATTGGGTTGCTGTCGTGCTTATCGATGACATCAATATTGGCAGAGTGATAAATGGATTTGGCTTTTGATAGAAATTTAGGAATTTTAGAGAGTGTCGTGACATTACCAGTTAAGTGCTGTATTGCAAATGGCACAAGCTCGAAGCAACTTGTATGCATTGTTGCGATACTCACCCCGCCTTCTCGAGATAATATATCCAGTGTTTGCGCATCACATACAATATCAATTTGCTGTTCTAATTCTTGCAACCAAAAGCACTCTACAACACCAAAAGCAATATTTTGATATGACCTCACCGCGATACGCAGGTTTTCTTCATCGGTATTGTATGGGTATGCGACACGCAAGTTACTCAATGCTCTGCATTTGGTTTTTTCAAATCCCATGATAATTTTTTCAGCTAACCAAAAAACAATGCTTTTTCGAGTATCTCGCTTGAGTAACTTCAATAAAAAAACAATAAAAGTGATTAAGTTACTGGCAATAAAATGCTTCATATTAATTTACTTTTTCACCAATAGCACATTTTACACCTGTCACTAATGAACCAAATGACTCAAACAACTCCGCTGATAACTCTATATTACTGGTATTCAAATTGAGCTTTTCTTCAAACTCCATTAACAGCATAACCACCCCCATAGAATCTAACTCCGCGTATTGGCCAAATAGCAAAGTATTCTCATGCAATTCACTTTCGTGAATATTTATCAAACTACAAACAGACGACTTAACAACCGACTCAACCTTCATCTTGAACCCCTAAAAATAAAACAGGTTATTACAATAATTAAAATATGAGTGTGGATCTTTAAGGTTTCTGTAACTGTGTGTAAGATGAAATTCAAAAGTGTAAAAAACTATATAAAACACTCAAGTAAATGGCGTACTCAGTGTACTTTTAGACATGAAATACAGAGGGAAAGCACCATAAGTCATAGAAATATAGGGGATTTTGTTTACAACAACATGTGATCAACACATTAATAAACACGCATCATCAGCATGACAAAACATGTTTAATGGCTCATAATCCCCGCATCGATTAAGCCTATATTGCAAAAATTTAATGTATGATTTAGAGCAAGAAAGTACAGACGAAAACCTAAAAGCCAGCCACCATGCACAAGAGTTAAGTCTGTTTGTGTATGAAAATCACTCCTACCGATGGCTCACGTTTTCAGATGGTTTAATACAGGGCATTATGAGCCTAGCAAATCCATCACATATTATTGCTCCTGTCGGACAGGCCTTGTTATTGTTTGTATTGGCACCTCAGCCTAGCTATAGAGTTCTTAATCTTGGTTTGGGCACTGCTGCCATTGAACGAGCCCTGAATCATTTAGCAAATAGTACGCCCTTTACGTTAGATACGCTCGTCAGTGTGGAACACAATGCAGCCGTAGCCCATTGTGCACAAGCACACTTTGAATTTACACCATCGACATTGCACATTGGCTGTGCTCAACAGTATATCGACGAAACAAACTTGAAATTTGATGTGATCTTATTAGATATCATCCATACAGACCAAAAAAGTGACTTCTTACAACACGACAAGTTTTGGCAAAAAATTAGTCAAACACTCGCGGCTAACGGGCAAATCACCTTTAACTTTAACGCCTACTCTGAACAAGGTTTAATCGCTTTGTTAAAGCGAATAAAAGCATACTTTAAAACAATATACATTATTGAGTTTCATGATTATAAAAATCTCATAATCTCAGCCTACAAAGCACATGAAGAAAGGTTAACCAGAGAAAATATTGAACATTCGATTCTTATAAATCAAGTAGCACCCAATCTGAGCAGTAGTATTAAAAAGATACTAAAATTATGAGTCTTTATTATATAGAAAGAACGCTTTTATCTAATTAGATATGTTGGAGTGATCATTCCCAGTGAAAGAGAAGCGATAGAAAGTGAGAGTATACAACTCTCACATAAAAACGTTTATTTATTAGGTTGACATCGACTTGCGGAACAAGGCCCTGTTATGCCAAATCCACCAGCAACATCTTTTGTTGCAGCTGTATCAAGTGGCTTTTGTGATAGAGATTTTAAGTTTCTTTTATTAAGTATTATTTTCATTTGGAATTATCCTTATATTTATTTTGAGTATTTAACCTACTACAAAAAACCACACATTTAAATAGTTAAATATATAAAAATAAAGACAGCAATACATCATCTCCCTTCTTGCACTAATGACAGTAAAGCCGCTAACGCTTTGTCTGCATGTTGCTCACCCACAAATACATGGTCATGATAATACGCCGCAATCACGTTCGCGCTAACATGCACCTCAGTGAGCTTTGCTGCTATAGCCGCTGTTAAGCCAACCGCCTCTAAACTCGAATGTACCGCCAAAGTAATACATTTAAAAACACTCGAGTATGCAATATCATACTCGTTTGCTTTATCTTTTGTTAAAACAACCGTTAACC
>NZ_JAGJEF010000086.1:0-16901 GCF_018100875.1 Pseudoalteromonas sp. MMG012 | reverse complement strand
AAAGAGAACAAAAATAGAACTGCAAAGATCAACAGCCCCCTAGTTCTTCGCCGATATATAGAACCATGCCTGGCAGGCGAATGGTGATTTTACTTTGTGCATCTATTTTGTCGTTTTATTTCATCGTATATTTCTCAAAAATTTGAACTTTATTGCCCTCGAAAAGCGCACTTTAAGTAGTGTTGGTTAATTCGAAATCGGGAATTTTCGTATTCTCGATTTCGGGAATTTCTATGGTTTATTCAATTTTTTAATTTTAACTGACTGATATAATGGTGCTTTTTGTTTGGTATCGAATTTGCTTTATATCTTATGTCAATTGGATAAAGGTATTCATCATGGATAAAGTAAGGGTTGAAAGCAAAAAGCATCTGAGCGGTAAAGCGGTGGCTATAATGGCTACGCTTATTATGATAGTTGGTGTATTGGTGACACTGATGATTAATCGTTTTGATAAAACAGCGGTAGCAAGTCATGATTTATGGCGAGCAAAAGTAGCACAACAAGATTTGGCGCTAGAAGCAAAGGGGTTTGGCAATTTACAGTCAAAGCAACAGCGATTTTTGACAGCACCTTATAGTGCAGTTGTAGAGCAAATATTAATAAAGCCTGGGTCCTTAGTTACAAGAGACAGTGTGATTGTAAAGCTGAGTAACCCTGAAATTGAGCAAGCAGTGCTACAAGCAAAAATGACATATAACGCACAGAAGGCGGTTGTTGGACAGCTCTTGCTTAAACAGGAGCGTGAGAAACTAGCCGATGAGCAGTTATTACAAGAACTCAAAGTCGATTTGCAGGTTGCTCTCTCACGTCTTAATGCAGAAAAAGGGTTAGCTAAACAAGGGGTTGTATCTGCGCTAGATCTACTGGACAGTCAAGCCAAAGTTGATAAATTGACATTGCGCTATCAACATTTACAAAACAAAAAAGCGAAAGTGACGCAATTGCACTTACAGGCTGCGCAAATCGAAGAGCAAAAACTTAACGAAAAGGCGAGCTTAATGGCGCTTGCGAAATCACAAGCTCAAAGGCTTAACGTGGTTGCGGGCATTGACGGCATGCTACAAACGTTACCAATCGAAATAGGGCAAAGCTTAGCGATGGGATCTCAGATTGCCTTAGTGGGAAGTGTTGAGTCATTAATCGCGTTAGTAAAAGTGCCACAAAGAGAATTGCAAGGGCTAGAAATAGGCATGTCAGCAGAGATAGATACTAGAGGAGGAAAAGCGGATGCTTTGGTAAAACGTATCGATCCTGTTGTGACAGACGGTCATGTTGAAGTAGAACTCGATTTGGTCGGTCAGTTGCCGAATAATGCGCGACCCTCACTGAATATTGCTGCGGTCATTAATTTAGGGGTAATACCGCAAACGTTGACGATACCCATTCCCGTTAATGCTAAGCCTCAAACACGGGTACAAGTTTACAAAGTCTCTGACAATGGAAAAAGTGCGACAAAAACTTGGATTGCATTGGGCCAAAGAAGTGGCCAACGAATTCAATTACTTTCAGGCGCGACTCAAGGCGAAGAACTTATCTTATCAGCAATAGATCAGCATGCTGAAGATACCATCGAACTAAAATTATAAGGACTCTATCATGACAGCATCAATCGATAAAAAAGCGAGCATTTCACTCAAGCAATTAAGCAAAGTATACCTCACTGAAAGTATTGAAACGCATGCATTACAAGCAATTGACTTGGATATTTACCAAGGTGAGTTTGTATCAATTTCAGGCCCTTCGGGGTGTGGTAAATCAACATTACTTTCGATTTTAGGTTTGCTTGACTCACCAAGTGATGGCCGCTATTTCATTGAAGGTGAAGCCGTTGAAGACTTGGACTTAGACCAACGGGCTGAGTATAGGAATTTAAAAATTGGTTTTGTATTTCAGTCGTTTAATCTGATCGACGAATTAAGTGTGTTTGAAAACGTAGCGCTTCCGCTGCGTTATAGGGAACCGGCAGTACAAGAAACCGATATTGATAAAGCGGTTAAGAAAGCGCTCACTCAAGTTGAAATGGCACATCGAGCAGAACATAGGCCAAATCAATTATCAGGTGGGCAACAGCAGCGTATCGCGATTGCTCGAGCACTGGTTGGTGCTCCAACGATATTGCTAGTTGATGAACCGACGGGCAACCTAGATTCTCACAATGGAGATGCGGTAATGACGTTGTTGCGTACATTGAATCGGCAGGGGACGACAATATGTATGGTGACGCATGATCCGCGTTATGCAAATTTTGCATCTAAGCAGTATAACTTATTAGATGGAAAAATTGTTACCGTGCCAGCTCTCAGTGAGGCGGTATAATGAAAGTAACCTCACATATCAAGCAGGTCGTAGCTGGCTTACAAAAAGCGCCGGGGTTTACCCTCATTATGATCTTAACTTTGGCATTGACGCTCGGTGCTTTATTGGCGGCATTTAATTTAAATCAGGTGGTGTTGCTTAAGCCGCTCCCTTATAAAAATGCGGAACAGCTGTATGTTTTAAAGCAAAACTTATATCAAGATGGCATTGATAATATCGGGGGGCAAAGTGAGGGCGGGCAAATCGCCATGTACCAAGCGTCTAAACAAGCGGGTTATGAGTCAGCCATGCTGACGCAAAGACGTGGTCGTATTACGAGTCGAGCGGATAAACCTGTAGAAGTGGTGATGTATGTCAGTCATGAATACCTACCACTGCTCGGTGCACAGTTAGTGTTAGGGCAAAACTTTAGTGCCACGGATAAAGTAACAGAGGCATTACCTGAAACCGTTATTTCTTATTCGCTATGGCAATCTGATTTTGGCGGCGCATCTAATGTCATTGGTCAAAGCTTAGATTTTAATGGCGTTAGTTTACAAATTATTGGTGTCGTCAATGATAATTTTCGAGATCCAGAGCCTTTGAGCTTCTACGGAAAAAGCCGTTTATATTTACCCATGGCGCAAGCAGGAATAAGTGAAAAAGAGTTTAGAAATGCGTCACGCAATTTAGTTACGGTACAAAAAAATATCGCGAAGCAAAGTTTGTCCCCTTTGCAAGGGTTACTAGATAGAGCACTAATACAGTCAATTGAAAGTAGTGAATTTGCCGTTGATTTTAAAGATTACGAACATAGAGCTGATTTGGCGCCGTTAACTAAGGTGATCAAAGGCGATAATCCATTTATTTCGCTGATGGTATTTGCTGGCGCTTTGGTACTGTTACTTATTGCGTTTGCCAATATTGTGAATTTGTATTTGTCTCATGTGATTAAAAAGCAGAGTATGTTGGCAATTAGTGCAAGCGTGGGGGCGAAACCAAAGCATATTTTTAAGCATTTATTGGTGGAAAGTTTGATCATCGTGCTAAGCGCATCAGCCTTTGGGCTTTTATTGGCAGCATGGCTATTGGTACTGACACAATATCTGGCACAAGGGTCGATTAATCGTTTAGATGAGCTCGGTATCAATGTTATGACCGTCGGATTTGCATTGATTGTGGCATTGGTGTTGTCGGTTGTTTTAGCCTGGGTGGCGAGCAAAAGTGTTGATCATGAGCGTTTAAAACAACATTTGACGGCAAGTGGAAAGGGGACGCAAAAACAAATATCACCTGTTTTACGAAAAACCTTGGTTATATCGCAAGTTACCTTAACTGGCTTAATGTTATTTGCCACATCAACTGTATTACAGGCAACACTGAAGATGGCAACAAAACCACTGGGTATTAATGTAGAAAATGTGTATAGCTTACAAATTGAAACGGGTGACAATTACCCATCACGAGAAGCGAAGTTGGCGTTGATTGAACAGCTCAAGCAGCATTTTTTAGCATTGCCACAGGTACAAGCAGCAGTAAAAAGTACCATCTCGCCAATCAGAAAAGGTGATTTCTCTAGTCCATTTATTGATTCGGAAGGGAACCGCCTCGGATTATTTGGTTTTAATACCATCGGCCTTGATTATTTCTCTGTGTTGGAGCAGCCAATTCTCTACGGCAGAAATTTAACGCAAGCAGACATTGAAGACAAAAGTAAAGTTATGTTGGTGAGTCGCTCAGTTGCAATCAATGCATTTGGTAAAGAGAATGCCGTCGGTGAGTCAATGTTCTTTTCACCTGATCAAGGCTTTGAAGTTATTGGGGTCGTGGCGGATCATTACAACGCATTCACGCAAGAAAAATACGCGGGTGTTACCTATTTTGCTATGAGTCCTATGCGTTTAAACTTAATGCTGAAAGTATCAGACAAGGCATTGTTTAATAAAACGGATATTGTGATGGAATTGGAGAAGGTAGATGCTAATTTGGCTGTGCTTGAGTTTCTGGATGTTGAGCAGACAAGTCAAGATTTGGTATTCAAATACCGGTTAGCAGCTTGGTTGAGTGGGAGCTTAAGCGTGTTAGCGTTGTTACTTGCATGCGCAGGTATTTATGGGGTGGTATCTTATGGAACACAAATGCGTCGTTACGAACTGGGTGTCAGAATGGCGGTGGGTGCTAAACCAAAACGTATTACCATGTTGGTTGTCAAAGATGCGTTCACGCCGTTATTAATCGGTATACTTTTGAGTCTTATATTAGGGTTAGGTTTGTATGTATTGACGAGTCAATACAGTGATGCGGTGCCGGTACCAGATGCTTTACAAGTTGGGGCGTCATTGATACTGTTGCTTGGATTTTCCTATATGGCTTGTATTATTCCAGTAAAACAAATACTTAAATCTGATCTTATATCAGCATTAAGAAATCAATAAGGATTGACTGCCGCACTAAATACGGTGCGGCATGAAAAGAACATGCAGCGGACAATATTAATAATTGATGACAAAGCGGATGTCAGGTTATCAGCAAGGTTTTTGTTGAATAATTATGGCTATGAGATTCTAGAGGCTGACTCACCCGTGGTGGGTTTGTCAGTATTACAAGCGCAAACTGTAGACTTAGTTCTCTTGGATATGAACTTTGCATTTGATACCACGTCAGGTGAAGAAGGCTTATATTTTTTGCGTAAGCTCGATGAGTTAGTGCAGGCGCCAGCCGTAGTGGCTATGACGGCTTGGGCTAATACCGAGTTGGTTGTAAAAGCATTACATAGTGGAGCATGTGATTTCATTGAAAAGCCATGGGATAATTCAAGGCTGACTCAGATAATTGAAAATGCATTAAAACTATCCGCGTTAGGGCAAAAAAATGAAGCGCTTAAACAAACAATTGCAGACAATACGCCTGATATTCATTTAATTTGTCATTCACCAGCGATGCAGCACCTTAAAGCTCAAATCGACCGTGTTGCACAAAGCCAAGCAAATATTTTATTTACTGGGGAAAATGGCACGGGTAAATCAACGTTAGCAAATTATGTACACCAAGTTTCCAATCTTTCGGGAGAGTTTGTCGAGGTGAATATGGCAGCGGTGCCAGAATCATTGTTCGAAAGTGAAATGTTTGGACACACGAAAGGGGCATTCACAGGGGCTGATAAATCACGAATAGGGCGCTTTGAATTGGCCAAAGAAGGTACTTTGTTTTTGGATGAAATTGCGGAAATGCCCGTTTCTCAACAAGCAAAGTTATTAAGGGTATTAGAAAGTGGCCACTTTGAGCCGGTTGGAAGTAGTCAGACTCAATTTGCTAAGCCAAGAATACTCAGTGCGACAAACGCTGATATTGTCATGATGGTTGCACAAAATAGGTTTCGTCAAGATCTCCTTTATCGGGTTAACACAATAACGATAGAGGTACCTAGCCTTGCTCAACGTAAAGAAGATATTCCGGCACTCGCGGAACAATTTTTACTGCGGCATCAACAAGCTCATCATAGAGATGACTTGTGTTTTTCGCCATGTGCGCTCAGGGCGCTGCAGTCACACCAATACCCCGGTAATTTACGAGAATTAAGCCATGTGGTAGAGCGTTTGGTTTTATTGAGTGTGAATACACAAATAGTGAGGGAAGATATCGACACCTTATTGATGAATAATCCGCGAGAGAATATTAGTCAGACAGGGACATTGCCATTGATGACATTGGCTGACGCTGAGCAAGCCTTATTAACGCAAGCCTTAACAAGCACGCAAGGTCAAACGTTAGAAGCTGCAGCTTTATTGGGGATCAGTAAAAGTGCAATCTATCGGCGGCTTGAGAAGTATGATATTGCAGCAAAGGATTTTATACAGTGAAATTCAGCTCTCAAGAGCAGTTGTTTAAAGTTCTATCTGTTATTAATTATTTGATATTAATACTTTTAAGCCTTAGTTTTGTTTGGGTTTATACACGTGATGGATTGTATGTTGTGACCGCGTTTATGGTGTTTACTCCTATTTATACTGCGTTGTTTTATTCGGTTTATAACCAGTTCTTTGCACCTTATCGGGCGATGCAAACCGCTTTAGATGCCATTCGCTTTTCAGATACAAGTGTTAAAACCGTGCCAATTTATCAAAGTGGTGTGGCAGCACAGTTACACCATGAATTGGAACACATCACGACGATTTTTGGACAATGGCAAAGCGAACAAAATCAACATGCATTATTAGTAAATGAATTATTACAGGCACTTGATAGCCCTATTTTGATCGTGAACCAAGACTATCGCTTGATTATGGGGAATGTGGCGTTGACACATTGGTTAGATGCTGACTGGCGTTTGAAAAAGTTAGAAATTATCACAGAGATTGGTTTCAGACGTGTTGATGAAAAGTGGTGCTTTACTAACGGCGTCATCGCGGCTGCACACCAATTACGAGGCAGTGAAATTAGTTTAAATGGTGAAAAACACCACTTGTTGCTAATTAGTAATATCAAAAGTGAGTTAAAGCAGTCGCAAACAGATGCATGGCGACAGTTGGTTAAAGTGCTAAGTCACGAAATAAAAAACTCACTCACACCCATTAAATCAATAGCACAAACACTTGAACAGTTTTCTCATGATGACACTCAAAAGCAGATGCTGTCAGTGATTGTCGAACGGAGTGTGCATCTTCAGCAATTTGTATCTAATTACAGTAGTCTTGAAAGGCAAGTAGAACTTCGTAAGTGTAATGTCGCATTACACCCATTATTTTTAAGCGTGCGACAGCTTTATCCTCATTGTGAGATCTCGTTATTAGTGAATGTCGAACAGTGGAATTTGGATCCTATACTGATTGAACAAGTACTGATCAATTTGTTAAAAAACGCGATGGAATCTTGTGAGGCTGGAGATATCGTGCCCCATATTGCACTGCGTGCAGATCAAAATGAGTTTGGCTTGACGATTGATGTTATTGATAATGGTATCGGTTTAGGGTCTGCAGAGCATTTATTTGTACCACTGTACACCACAAAGCAACATGGGCAAGGTATTGGATTAGTGTGGTGCAGAAAAGTAATTGAACAACATGGTGGTACTTTGACATTGACCGCTCGAGAGGGCTCAGGAGCGGTCGCTACGTTGGTGCTACACGCGCATTAGCGAATTTGAAACTGTTGTTGTTCATTATTGGCATCATATTGCCACTCGTATGTCATTGGTGTGGTGTTGTTATCGTAAAACCACACCTCTGCGACGAGTTGAATGTCGCTGCGGCTAATTGTGAGTACTGTATTTAGAGGTGCACTACCTAGTGCAGTTCTGAGAACACAGTTATGTCTGTCGGCTTTAACTTGCCCTGTGAGCTTTTGACATATGTTTAAATAAGCGCGTTGGTCTTCAAGTTTTAAATCTACATCAATAAGCAAAGAAAATTTAGTTGATAAATCAAAGTCTGTATCAATGACTAAGTCTGCCATTGATGTCACGTCAGGCGTTGGCTCAGGTGTTGGTTCTGGATCCGGTGTTGGTTCTGGATCTGGCGTTGTCCCCGTGTCTGGCGCTGGGTCTGGGTTTTGAACCACAGGACTTGAATTTTGATTCGGTGTAGACGCCCCATCCTCACCACCGCCACATGCACTTAAAAAACAAAGGCTAAATAGAGTTACAGTTAATTTGTTCATTATTGTGCTCCTGATGTAATTACTTTACTAAGCTGCGGTTCGCTATACCACGTAATGCTGTTTTTACCTGCGGAGGTCGCAAATGCGGCAAATTTAGAATACGCATTGGTTATATCAATATTTTCAATAGGGTGTTGCCACGCTGAGCCAATTTCCATCGCCCAAGGTAGCCCTGAAGCAGTTTGAAAATAGGTATTTCCAGCTGGGTTAGACGCGTCGTCACTGCCTGACACATTGTACAGCGACTGGGCAAAAGCTTCCGTTGGTGCTCTGTTTTTTAAATGCACTTCCCAGCCTCTTTTATCTACATTATTCATGAATTCACCGTGAAAGTGATCGTTACTTGCGAAGATAAATGGGTCTAATACATTCGCAGGGGAATCAGCGAGTGCTTTAGGCGCCAGCAAGGGAATTGTGACTGAAAATGTCACTTTGCTGCCATTTTGGCAGTTTGCTTCCGTTCTAAAGTACTGACATCCACTGTTTTTCTGAACATAATCCCAAACATCTTCCATTACAATAATAATGGCATCTGAGCGGTTCGCTTCTAGAGGAGAGTTTTCTTGCACAACGCCATCAATGATGAAACTAATATTGGCCTCATCGACTTCGGATCGAGCTACTCTGCGCTGTGTTGAGGCATTGATTTGATCATAAAGCCTGACAGCGAAGCCATTGTGGTAAGTTGCCCCAACGCCGACAATTTCACCTTCAATACGATACCCAACTATTGCCCCATTTTCTTTATAGCGTGTGCTTCTAAAGTGCATCACTAAATCGTTAAAGTCATAGTCCCCAGCAAAAGGCCATTTATCTTCATACGACAGGGTTACCCAGTCACTTTCACTTGGATACGCATCGCTTGCATAGGTGGTAATTTCATAATCTTCAACTTCTCCTCCTGAAACGCCACCGGTTGCACTGATGTTTGACGCTTCTGTGCCATCTGTGACGCGAAACCGTGCCCATGTATTGCCTTCTAATGTGGTTTCAGGAACAGCAATCAGCAAACTGTTATCGCCTGCATTGATGGCGACTTTATCTAGAGCAACTTCGTCAGACGAGAAAACCTGATCTTGGTTCCAGTCGACCCACGCGTACAAGTAACTATTTTGGGAGGCGGTTACAATGACTTGTGTCGTTTGCCCGCCAACAAAATCAGTAACAAAGGCAACGCCATCATCAGAATTATCAATAGGTTCAGCCGCTAAATCAGCTGCAGTATTTATGTTTTCACCATCCACGCTGGCACCCAAGTAAACAAGGTTTTGGCCATCATCATTTGGGTCATATAAGTGACGGGGTCCACTGTCGGCAAGTGTGGTAGCATAGCCATTGGGGGCATCACCAAAGTCGATTGAGTTGTCTGTCACTTTGACTTCAGCAATGGCGCAGCGAGCACCGTCATTTTGTCCAGATTTGGGGCCGCTTGTGAAAACGACAGCGGTGGGTGTATAGCCCACCACAGGACTTACCGATAAGTCGATTTTATGTATTTTACCGCTTTTGTTGTTACTCGCATAAAACTGCCCGTTCACATCAAAGTATGCTGCGCCAAACGCACCACTGTCACCTGACGTGTCTAACTGGGTTATAAGCGTGGTGGTTGCATTATCGACGTTTATTTCATGTAAGTTGCCGTTTGATTCCATCGCATACAGTAGATTACTATTTGGATGAAATGCAAAATCAAAGATATTGAGGTTCCAGTTTTCACTATCAGTGTAGTGTATAGAATTAATGGTCTGAGTTAAGTCGTCATTAAGTGGAATTTTATATAATCCAAACTTAGGAGTATAAACGAAATAAAAGGCTTCTTGGCTGGCACCTGTGCCCGTGACTTGAATATCACCGACGTAAAAATTGGTATCAGGTAGTCCAGTTACATCAAGTTCGGTCATATTATAATCATCACCAATTTGCACAACGCTTCCTGGTGATTGCTTACTATATCCATACATATATTGATCTTTGTAATTAAACCCAACAGCGTTGACGCTTGAAGTATTGGCAGCGCCTTCACGTGTTAGGCTGGCTGCGATGGTGGTGGCTTTTGCTGAAACTAAGTCAATACCATAGAGTTTTGCGACAGAGTCTTGCATTAAAAACGCTTTACTCGGACAGTTTTCGAATGGGCCAGCAAACACACTCCCAGATGAGCATAATATACACAAGGACGCGATAGACGTTAATTTCATAATGAGGAACCAATTTAAAAGGTAGATATATTCTTGAAAGCATGAGCTGTTCCAATATTTAATTCATTGATATTTAAAATTTTAAATTGTTTTTTGGTACTGAACTTTTGCATCTTGCAATTATTTGTTTGCAATTTGCGAGTGAAATTCAATTTTCTGATTGGTCGTAATCCGTTATTATGTGACTTTTTTAAGCTGTGATGAGGTATGAAGTGGAATTAACGACATGGTTAAGTTTGGCGTTTATTTGTATGGTTGGAGCGATGTCGCCAGGGCCGAGTTTAGCCGTCGTTTTACGTCATTCTCTCTATAACAGTGCTACACATGGTATTGTGGCAAGTGTGAGCCATGGTTTAGGTGTTGGACTTTATGCTGGACTATCGTTAGCTGGATTAGCCAGCTTGATCAATCATTTCCCTATAGTATATCAAGCGCTTGTTTATGGTGGTGCCGGGTATTTGGCTTATATGGGGCTGCGTATATTGATGAATAAATCCTCCGGTATAAACGTATCTGAACAAGGGGGAATAAACACGTTCAAGCAAGCTGCACAAGATGGTTTTGCCATTGCGTTTTTAAATCCAAAGTTAGCGATATTTTTTGTCGCACTGTTTTCTCAGTTTATAGATCCACAAACAATGACATTCCAAGTGGCCTTGATCATGTGTGCAACGGTGTTACTAATTGACACGGCCTGGTATTTTGTTGTTTCGGTGGGGGCAGCTAAAGCCAGAGATAAATTTGACTTGACGAAAAAGCAGTCGTCCATTGATAAGATCTTAGGAGTTGCTTTCTTATTGTTAGCATTGCGAGTGGTCATCGAGCAATTTGTATAGTTGCGAACTTATTCAGGATGCACTTGATTGTAATACTCGAAAATTTCTTGCTTTAAGTGTATTAGCCCATCATGTATGTTCATTATCTCAAGCGCGATAGCGGTGTCGTTAATGACCCGATTACTGGTAACATCAAATTTAGCTATATTTCCTTGAGATAAAATGAGTGTGACTTTGCTGTTATCCAAGTATTCGGCCAACTTAGTCGCGTTATATGGGAAGGTACGTATAACAAGACCAGATAAAGACAAAGAAAGGACTTTAAATGAGAATCCTAATTTTGTTGCCCGTAGTTGTACGCCAGTTAACTTTTCTGTTCGCCAATGCCTGTGATTTGAGTTTGTGTCAAAAATACTTGGTAATCCGCAGCTAAAAGTGGGATTGTTTTTACCTTTCGTTTCTATATGGGCTGGAAAATACATAATTTGGGAGTTTATTTTTGCGAGTAATTGCAGATCGTTTGCTTGGGTGAGTGTTGTCATCCACTGTTGTAACTGAGCCGTCTCAATATCGGAGAGTTGAATATCTAGTTGCGCCGTACTGTCTTGTTGCAGTACCTGAGTTATAAAATTTGATTCTTCTGATGTAAGCTTCATGGCTAATATTTACCGCTAGATTGTGCACCAGAGTAAATTATGCACAATCTATACCGACAAATATTACGGCGTTAAGTCAGTATTTTTACCTTACTAAATAGCCGACGTTTGAGCGTGAGTTGTAAAAAAGTGAAGCTAATAAGTGCTTGAAAGAAAACAGTTGCAGCAGATAAAAGCCATATTGTTGTGGTTGTTATCGTTGCTTGAGAAGTAAAATATACCAGCAGTATACTGAAACTCCCCACTCTTAAAAAGGTGCTTAAGAGTGCAGGCCAAGTATTGCCAAACGCTTGAAACATCGCTGAACATGAAAACACTAAACCAGCGGGCACAAAATTAAACCCAACATAGCTTAGAAATGTCGCGGCCACAGCTATAACCTCAGGGTCATTGCTAAAAGGTGTAAAAAAGATCTCAGGCATTAAAATACACGGAATGGCCAGTAAAAACATCAGTGATGTTGTGGCAAGTGTGGTTGTTTTGTAAGTGGTGTAAACACGTTTCATTTTACCTGCGGCATAATTTTGAGCAGCAATAGCAGGCGCCGCAAATGCAATGGCCATCACAGGTAAAAATAAAGATTGCATAATGCGGATCCCAAGACCAAACCCTGCTTGTTCATCAGTGCCTAATTGACTTAGCGCCCAATAAATAATCGCCATGTAGAGGAATGTTAGCATGAACTCACTCCCTGCTGGACCTCCTATTTTAAGTAATGATTTTAATGTCTTAGTGTCATTCTTTATTAAATTAGGGGCCAGTTTAAGTAGTCCTGGAGTATGCTTAATATAAAAAATAGTCATAATAAGGCCACTAATCGTCGCAATAGAGCTTGCTAGGCCTGCCCCAGCTACATGCATACCGCTAAACAGGCCAATGCCCGTAATGAGTACTGGTGACAGCACCATATTCAGTAGCAAGGCGACCATTTGAATGACCATAAAAGGTTTTACGAGCCCAGCACCACGCATAGAGGCAGAGATAACCGTTAATATAAACTGCAATGCTAACGCTGGAATAAACCAATATAGGTAACTCAATCCGGTTACTGCAATATCATTGGTTGCAGCCAAAAGAGAAAAGTAATATGGGCCAAATAAGTAGCCTATGGCACTTAGCAGTATGGTTGCAGCTATACCGTAAAAGAGGGCATGACTATATATGGCTGCTGCATTTTTTTGGTCTTTACGCCCAATGGCATGGGCAACCAAGGTTGCGCACCCCACATTGAATACTTGTGTTAAGGCCATGACAAAAAAGAACAGATTACCAGCGGTACTCACGCCAGCCAAGGCAACATCCCCTAAATTGCCGACAAAATATAAATCAATGATGAAATATAACGTTTGAATAAATAGGCCAATGGCAATTGGCAAAGACATAGTAATAAGGTGTTTGTGAATGGGACCGCGGGTTAAGTCTTGCATTTTATGTTCTTAATAATCCATTTTAAGTACCTATTTTATCAATCGAGTTTCTCATGTCTTGATTGTAATTGCTATGAGAGTTGTATTTTGATTTCATTAATGATGATTGTGAGTTGTATTTTTACTTCGTCAGTGGGCACTAGGCCTATATTGAGTCTGAAACAGTGATCATACCTATTGGTGTTACAAAATAAAGAACCCGACTTTATATAGATATGCTGGTGGGCAAGTTTCATGGCGAGTCGCTCAGTATTGAGTGCTGGAATAGCCAGCCACAACACCATTCCGCCACTGGGCATGTATATACTACTATTATTTGGGAGCTGTTCCTGTAAATAATGAAGGTATACATTTTTATGGGTGCACAGATGTTGATTGATGTGTTTTAAATGCTGTTGGTAGTGGCCTTTGTTGATATAGTTAGCCATGGCTAATTGCAATGGTTTATTAACGCCAAGTGTACGAACTGAAAGCTGCTTTAAGAAGGCGTCGAAAAACCGACCTGGTGCACACCAACCTAATCGAAGGCCGGCAGACAATGATTTTGAAAAGCTACCACACCAGATCACCCAACCGGTGCGATCGTAATGTTTGATTGGCAGTGGTGTTACTTTAGTATGGCTTAGTTCGCGGAAAACATCATCTTCGATAATAGGTGTTTGGTAGGTGTGTGCTAATTCAGCTATTTTTTGTTTTTGTATATTGGTTAAGCTATGTCCTGTTGGGTTTTGATGATTTGCGCTCAGTAAGCACGCTGACACGCTATATTGACGTAGTGCATTCTCCATTTGTTCGAGGTCTAACCCATTATCAGTGCTTGGTATTTCTATTACTTGTCGATTCAAAGAGCATAACAAATCAAGCAAACCGCTGTAACACGGAGAACTTACTAAAATAACATCATTGTGGTTCGTTGTGACCGAGATAGCGTGTTGAACTGCATCTAAGCAACCATGTGTGACCAATAGATCGCTCGCTGACAGTGCAAATCCTCGATGTGTAAAGTGATTACTTAACGCATGGCGAAGCACGTATTCCCCTTCAGGGCTGGCATAGCCCCAGAGTTGATCATGATGTTTGCAGGCTTGTGTTAATGATTGACTGAGCCGTTTACTGTCAATCAGAGTGCTGTCTAACTCCGCTGTTGCAAGTGTTTGACTTAAATTCTTCAATTGGCTTTTAGGTCTTACAAATGAAGCGGGCTCGGCCTTAAATTGTGGAAATTGATAGTGCTGTTGCGTAATAGGAAGGCCCGTAACGAAATACCCTTTTTTAGGAAATGCCGTAATATAGCCCAGTGATTCAACATAGCGATAACATGCTAAGGCCGTTGTCATGCTTATTTGGTGTAAAGTACAAAACGTTCTCAGTGATGGCAGCGGCTCATCAATTGAATATGCATTGTTTTCAATATTATTAATTAGCTGTTGACCAAGCTGCTTATATTTTGCTGTTTTGCTCATCTGTTATCTAAAAAAAGCCATTGTTTGTATCTGTTATCTAATATTGGTGAGCATAAACTAATGGGTATGTTTAGTCATCAATTAGGTTAAAAAATGGCATATAGCTCAGCAACACAAAAGCGCCTTCTAGAGATGCTTGAAGGACAATTCAATCAATTTCATACTGAACTTGATTGTCGAGCGGTGATATCGAATGATACAACTTTGGAACCCTTATCCCTGCCAACTCATGGCATGGGGGTTGAACAACTTTGTATGCATTTCAATGATCAGGTCGCACCTAAATTGTCGGCGAGTAATGGAGGGCGGTATTGGGGGTTTGTAACAGGTGGCGCTAACCCTACGGCGACATTAGCCGATTGGTTTGTCACGGTATTTAATCAGAATGTGTCTAAAGGAGGCGATTCGGTTGCATCGCAATTAGAGCGGCAAACAATCGACTGGCTCCGAACGTTATTTTATTTGCCTGATAGCTTTACTGGACTATTTACAACAGGGGCGACTGCGGCAAACTTACTGGGTGCGTTAACAGCTCGGCAATTTATTGGTGCGCAACAAGGGGTTGATGTTGCACAGCAAGGGATGGCTGGCTTAGATGTGATGATTTGTGCCGCATCACCACATGCCAGCATGATAAAAAGCTTAGGGATGGCTGGGTTTGGTCAGCAAAACTGGCAGTGTGTAGATACGTTACAAGGCACGGAGGCGATGTGCATTGATTCGTTAGCAACACATTTATCACGTTGTGATAGCCGAGGAAAAATAGTGATTGCCAGCGCAGCGACAGTAACAGGAACTGATTACGACGATTTAATCGCCATCAGTCGACTATGCGAAGCACATGGCGCTTGGTTACATGTTGATGCGGCATTTGGTATTTTCGAACGGTTAATGAATGGCCCAGAGCATAAAACCAATGGCATTGAATTCGCAGACAGTATCACTCTCGATTGTCACAAATGGTTAAATGTCCCTTACGATTGCGGGGTTTTTTTAACGCGCCAACCCAATCACTTGGTCGCAACATGTCATGTTGATGCCCCTTATTTAGCGAGCTCAGCGCAAAATCAAGATTATATGTCTATGGGCATTGAGAACTCGCGTAGATTCCGAGCTTTACCTGTTTGGGCTACGTTATTGTCTTATGGTAGACAAGGTATAACAGCACATATTCAAAGTAATGTTGATTTGGCGCAGGCACTGGCGAGCTGGCTGGAAAATTCACAGTACTATGTATTACTTAAGCCGTGTGAGTTAAATGTTGTGTTGTTTAAACCAGGAAATATGCATGTACTGCAAGAAGTCGGGCTGTGTTTGGATGCAATTAATCAGTCAGGGAAAGTCTTCATGACACCCGGTGTTTGGCAAGGAGAGCATATTATTCGGGCGGCATTTAGTAACTGGGAAACCACAACAGAGGATTTATTATGTGTCATTGAGCTGTTAGACAGTTTGGCAAAATAAATGAAGCGGCAAGTTATTGCCGCTTAATATCAACACACGCTTTGAATATGTCTCTGTTTAGACATCATACGCACTAGAATAAAGAGAAACCTATTGGAACGGCTTTTGCTTTCAATGGCTTAATATTGAATTATGCGGATAAAGCGTGCCATGTCATTTATACAAAACATCAATAGTAACAGTCGGCCTGATACGCAGTTTTCTGCTGTCAATGAGAAGAGCCTTAATAAGCAAATACAGTTCCATGCCCAATATGAAGATGTGCAAAAGCCACAGCAGGCTGACTCTGATTTTGCAGTGAATATATCGAGAAGCCATGGGGACGCATCTAAATTTGCAACTTTCTATTATGAAAAGATTAAAGGGCACGCTAACTCTGTCGTTGATAATTCACTTCCCGCTGATAAGTATAGCAAAGGGCTGCACCATGAAACACTTAGTCAGATTATGAAAATGCCCATTGATGTAGAAGTAGAGCGCCATGAAATGCAACAGGCACTATTGTTTAATTCTTTAGGTATTGATTTTTTGGCGTATAAAGAATTGGGTGTACGTCGTGAAATGTTGGCGTTGGCCGAAGATGATATCATGGGGGATGATCGATTGTCTGATTATGAAAAAGCATGGTTTGTTGACGCAATAAGAGGCTTTGATGCTCGCTTAGAAGAGGCGCAAAATGCATTACTTGGTGGCGTACCATCAGATGCTTTGGACGCAGATATGAACGACCCGAGTAACCCTTGGTCAATTTTGGCAAAGGCTGCTGCGTAGTCAACAGGACTTTAATCGCGCTTTAAGCTGCTTATGGTGTTTAGATCAAAAATAGTTGTCACCGTGCCGTGTACGCAAGGTAATGACGGACAGATTAAAAATTGATTAAATAACCTCAGCTCTGGATAAGCGAATTTGCCCAATAAAGCTATTTTTCTCATTATCGGCGTTGCTTTCATTTGTAATAGCCCGC
>NZ_JAGJEF010000085.1:0-18078 GCF_018100875.1 Pseudoalteromonas sp. MMG012 | reverse complement strand
TCTTATCGGCGTCATCAATATCCTATTGGCGTCATCAATACCTTGTCTGTGCAATGAATACCTTGTCTGTGCAATGAATATCTTGTCTGTGCAATGAATATTTGATCGGCATGATTAATACCTCGTCGCCCTGAACGTGTTTCAGGGTCGATGCTTGGTCAATGTTCATGGTTAAGCGCTTTGGAGGCAAAGCAGATATGGATCCTGACCTGCGTCAGGAAGACATGGGAGTCGTTAATGTTTTGTGGGAGTCGCTAATATCATATCTGCGTCATCAATATCCTGTGAGTGTCATTAATATCTTCTCGGCGTCATCAATACTTTTCCTATGTAACGCGCTCCTTGTGAGCGGCCTAACAGACTTCAACAATTTTAACAGCTGATTTTATCGTAAAGAGGAAGCAATATGGGATTTTTATCAACTCTATTCTCTACCAATACACAAGCCCCCATGGTTGCCATTGGCACATTATTAGATGAGCTTTTTACCAGTGATGAGGAAGCACTTAATCTGGCAATATTAAAGCAACGAGTCGCTCAGCAGCCTAATTTAGTACAAAACACCGTTAATCAGGTGCAAGCCTCTCACCGCAGTTTGTTTGTTGCAGGGGCGCGGCCATTTTTAATGTGGGTGTGTGGCCTCGGGTTTTTATTTGCATTTGTGATAAACCCCATTTTGCAATGGATTTGGCCCGGTATAGGCACTCCGAATTTGCCTTTAGATGCCATGCTAGAGCTCACACTCGCCATGCTAGGTTTAGCGGGGCTGCGTACTGTAGAGAAGTTAAAAGGCGTGGCGAAATAAGTGTGAAATATTGCAAAATATCGACCAATTACCGTGTCACGTTTGTAGTCGCAATTAATTTAAAATTTAAATTCACAGCCATCGGTTGATGGCGTCTTCACTGTACAAAAAGATAAATACGTACACATCAGCTGGGACTGATGTGGCGGAGCCGTGGCAAAGGCTCACTGTCTTTTGGGGAACAAGTTTGGCCCACAGGTTAAGTTCCCAACCACGGCGCTTGTGGGTATGCCTTTAAAATAATCGAACTTGTTCCCCATCCCTTAAATTCTTGCCGACTCGGCGCTTAAGAATATGTTTATTCAACGAAAGGAAACATTATGTCTCAATACAAAACCCCTGACGTCTACGTTAGAGAAAAGTCGATTTTGCCTCCTTCAGTGGCGGAAGTCGCTACGGCAATCCCCGCGTTTATTGGCTATTCAACAAAGATAGAAGATATCAATGGTGAATCAATTGTACAAAAGCCGATTCGCATTAAAAGTATGATTGAATTTGAAGCTAATTTTGGTGGTGCATACCAAGAAAGCTTCATGTTGAAATCAAAAAATGACACAAATACGGCATTTAAGGTGATTTCATTGGATGCCGGTGGCACTGAAGTCAATGGTGCCCCAGCTGCTCAGTATTTCTTGTATCAAGCTGTTAGCCACTTTTTTGCTAATGGAGGCGGTGCATGCTACGTCGTTACAGTTGGTGAAGCAGGTAGCGGGCTAAGTAAAGCAGACTTTGAAACTGCGGTCGCTGGTTTAAACAAAGTGGATGAGGTCACGCTAATTTCGACACCTGAAACAATTGGTTTGGGCGCTGTTGACCACTATTCTGTACAGAATAAGTCACTTGCTCATGCAGAATCGCGTATGGATCGATTTGCCCTCGTTGATGTGCAAATGCAGATGGTAAAAACAGCCACGGGTGATTTCGATATTGCCACAGATTCAACAATGCTTCGTTCATCAATAACAGCTGGTTTACAATATGGGGCATCGTATTACCCATATCTGCAAACAACGGTTGCTCGCAGTTATAACGAATCAAACGTAAATGTGTATATTGATGACGGTACCGGTACCGACACGTTTAATATAGTGAGCATGGCAGATTTAGGCGATGATGCAGCCGCTGACTATAGTGCACAAACGTATAATTTAGTAAAAGCTGAATTAGGTAAAAATTACCTTGTGTTACCTCCATCCCCGGCGGTTGCAGGGGCTATTGCGAAGACCGATAAAGACCGTGGTGTCTGGAAAGCACCGGCAAACGTTGCGCTTTCGCAAGTGCTTGCACCTAAGGTCGCCATTGACAATGACGACCAAAAAAATCTGAACGTTGATGCTACTTCCGGCAAATCAATTAATGCTATTCGCAGCTTTGTGGGTAAAGGCACTTTGGTTTGGGGCGCTCGTACGCTTGCAGGTAATGACAATGAATGGCGTTATGTATCTGTCCGTCGTTTGTTCAATACTGTCGAAGAGTCGATTCAAAAAGCCACGCACTTTGCGGTATTTGAGCCAAATACACCGTTTACCTGGCTAAAGCTTAAAACCATGATTGAAAGCTACCTCGAAAATCTGTGGCGAGCAGGCGCATTTTTTGGTGAAACTCCAGAGCAAGCATTCTTTGTCAATGTGGGTCTGGGCCAAACGATGACTGAAGATGATATTAACAATGGCATTATGAATATTGAAATCGGTCTAGCTGCGGTGCGACCAGCAGAGTTTATCGTCTTGACTTTCTCACATAAAAGCATAGAAGGCTAAGCCCTCTAACTCAATGATTGGGTGAGGTTATGCATTCAATCAATACACCCACTCAATCAATCTCATTTCTTATGGGCAGATGCTGCTCACACAATACAAATTTTGGAGTTTATATATGGCTACAGCAAGAACGGATATTGAAGCGGAGTATCCTATTCCAGTTTACCGCTTTGTGGTAAGTTTTGGCGAAGAGAGTATCCCATTTTCAGAAGTTTCTGGGCTAGATATTGGTTTTGAAACAATTACTTATAAAGATGGTCATGGCAAAAAACACATGCCTGGCCAACCGACAGATGTGAATATCACCCTTAAGCGCGGCTTAGTACGTCAAAAAAGTCAATTTTACGATTGGATTTCGTCGATTAGCCTAAATTTGGTGGATAAAAAAGACATTACCATTTCATTGACGAATGAAGATCGCTCCCAACCGTTAGTAACGTGGAAAGTGATTAATGCCTTCCCTAAAAAGCTTACAGCGCCAAGCATTAATGGCGGCTCAAATGAAGCCAGTGTTGAGTCACTAGAAATGATGGCTGACGATATTAAAATCGAATTCCATTAATCATTACATTCTCCTTGTGTCAGGCACTTCGGTGCCTTTTTAGGACATATTATGATCCAAGATCTAGGCATTCCTTTAGTAGGGTATCGATTTGCAGCAGTGATCATGACTGCCGGCATTCCTAACCCTATAGATATATTCTTTAAAGAAATTAGTGGACTAAAGTCAGCTCGAGGTGTGGAGCGTAGCGGAAATCGCGTATCTATCGCCAATACAAAGCAAGCACGGACTTTGGTCCTTAAGCGTGGGGTATTGAAAGTACCAAGCACGGTACAAGAAGGTAATTTAGTGAATTTGAATTACTGGGATATGTACATGATGCGTAACGATATTCTAATTACATTATTGAACGACAATAATTTGCCGCTCAAAGCATGGTTTGTACAACGGGCGTTTTTAGAAAGTTGGGAGTGGGACAGTCTGGACGCAACTCGTAATGATGTTCTGATTGAGTCTATGAGTTTTAGTTATAGCGACTTAAAGTCAGTATCGATCCCAATTCCCTAATGATGTGTGAATGCAAAGGAGAGAGCGTGGACATTAAATGTGATCAAATTCAAGTTAAAGCAAAGTTAAAGACACAAGAACCGACTTCGAGTTCAGCTTCTGCCGATGTGGATAATGGCGAAATTAATGAGACATTAACACCGGATGAAAATTGTGAATGTGCCCCTGAGAATGAAACACTCAATGAAGATGATTTAGCCAGATGGTCAAGCAGTGTTGCTGTGGACCTTAAACGCTATGTTGATCTTAAATTTGCGCAATTTGTAAGACAAAAGAGGCCATAGATAATATGAAAAATAATGGCATAACCGCGGATGGTTTACCGCTTTGTAAAATTACCTTCTATACAAAAGTTGAACGCGGAGCAGGTAATAAAATTGCTGAATTGACGCTCCCTTACGATTCTAATTCTTTGCAAAGTTCGTACAAAAATAATGTAACCAGTTCAAACGTTGTGGGGGCCGAAAGTGGTGCCAGTCAATATCAAAAGTCGGCACCATCTACTTTGAAAATGACTTTTTTATTGGATGACTCCGTTGTTGAAACACCCAATCAATTGCTTCAGCGTGTAATGGGTGACAATACGACTGAAACACATATAAAAACGTTATTGAAATATGGCACTGCGGTACAAGGGAAAACCCATGTGCCTGCGTTTGTGACAATTACCCCACTCAATATGGCACTTAATGCGGGCGCTGATGGCAGTTTTAGCGGTATGTTTTCCGAGCTAGAAGTTAAAAATGAGCTCGTTGATAGCAAAGGCCGCCGGGTGAAGGCCCAAGTGAGTTGTTGTTTGACGGAATGTTTATCAGAGAAAGAAATAAAATTAAAGTCAGGGAAAAGCTCACCAGATTTAACGCATGTTTTTCAGCTTAAAGCAGGTGATAAGGTGTTGGTACAGGCGGCGCAGATCTACGGCTCTGCGCAATTTGTTCACCACGTTGCATCAGCAAATAATATGGCATCAGTGCGACGGGCAGAGATCGGTCAGCAGATAACTTATCCCCCGTTGGAGCGATAGCATGGATATACGGTATACCATTACAGTGGCAGGTAATGCGGTATCTGAAAAAGTCGCCGTGCGAGAGATAAAAACGTGCATGGGAGTGAATCAAATTTCGCAACTGACGCTACTCATTGAAGATGGTGATATGGCGGCCGAGTCGTTTTTTACGACGGATGCTGATTTATTCAAAATGGGTAAGGAAATTGTTGTCAAAGCGGGGATTGCAGAGGCGCAGCAGCAGATAATTTATATAGGCGTTATCACCGAACAATCGATTGGTTATGACCGTGCAACTTACCTTCAGGTGATTGCGCGTGGCGACGTTAATAAGCTTTGCCAAGCAAAGCTAAGTAAATTGTATGACCCAAAAACATCAGATACTGACATCATAACGGATTTGTTATCTGGAGCTGGGGCGACAGCAGGTAAGATTGCTAAAAGTGAGATTAAACACCATCAATTTCTAATGATTGAGCAATCGCCGTGGGATATGTTGATGCATCGGGCTTTGGTGAATGGCTTTGTATTATGCGATGAAGGCAAAGCTGATGTTGTTGACCTTAAAAAACACCAACCAGGCACCCATACGTTTAATTTGGCAATGGATGGATGTATTGACTTTGAGCTGTCTGTAGACACAAGCAGCCATTTAAAGAAAACACAATACACCGGTTGGGATATAAAAGAGCAAGCCTTGCTTGCGAATGCAGATCCTCTTGCGAGTAGTTACAAATATCCAAAACATGCAGATGCCGATGCCGCGTTTAGTTTGCCTGCTCAGTTATGCCATGCGCAAGCCCCCGTTGATAAAACTGAGCTTGCCGCGAGTGCAACAGCGCAGGTCCATTTTCGTTTATTGGATATGTACCAAGGTCGCGTTCGCATTGATATGTCGAGTAAAAAAGCATTAAAAGGGGTGAAATTACTCGATGCGTTAACTGTATCTGGCGTTGGCAAGCTCAGTGCTGGAGAGTATTTAGTGGGGGAAATTCACCACCATATCAGTGACAGAGGCTGGTACTGTGAATATGTATTGGGTGTGCCATTAACACGAACACTTTGGTCACCATGGCAGACGTTACCTCCAGCAGCCCCTGTTATGGCAAAAGTGGCCGCTTTTCAAAAAGATGATGAAGCGTTACAACGCATTCCGGTGTTATTACCAACGGCAACCAACAAGAAGGTCGTTTGGGCGCGATTGTTAACGCCGTTTGCAGGCAAAGAGGAAGGCGTTTTCTTACCGCCAGACCTTGATACTGAAGTATTGGTGGACTTTATTGGAGGCGATGCGCGTTATCCTGTGATTATTGGTGCATGTCATAACCCAAAAGTCATGCCGCCTTTTGCATATGATGATAAAAATGAACAGCGGGGCATCTTTTTTAAAGAACAAGCGTTGGCTGTTCAATTTACATTAAAAGAACCGCACTTACTGCTTAAAGGTAGCAAAGATCAAACAATTACCTTTGGGCAAAAGCAAGGCTATGCCCTTGCGCAAAAAGATATGGCCACGATAACAGCAAAAGACACGCTTAATTTGATGAGTAAAGATAAAGCGATGGTTGATTTAAGTAAAGATATTCACCTCAAAGCGGATGGCAATGCCACCATAGAAGCCAAAGCGACAGACGTTAAATAGTACATAAAGGAAAAATTCATGTCACAAAGTGCATTTTTAGGACAAGGCTGGGCGTTCCCTCCACGCTTTGGAACCTCCGAGTCAGGACCCGCGATAGCGTCAGGTGAAGTTCTATTGCAACAAGCCATTTATTTGGCGTTGCACACGCTCATTGGCGAACGTCCACTGTGGCCCGAAATGGGTTCTGGGTTGTCTAGTTTTACTTTTGCAGAAGCCGCAGAGCAAAGTTTAGCAGACCTAAAACAAGAGATAGCGACTGTATTACTTAATTATGAGCCAAGGATCACATTACAAGACATTGTATTTGATAGCTCAGCGTTATATGACGGCATACTCACTATTGAATTGCAGTATTTGATTCGCCAAACGAATAGTCGCAGTAATATGGTTTTTCCTTTTTATCTACTTGAGCAATCTGTATAGCTTCATTGATTGTTACTTGGGCTAAAAGAGTTCACGTTTTACACCTCTCGTTCAATGCGCAACGCTTTTGAACTGCATATTCAACATCGCTTCGTACGCTAAATATGACGTTAACCCATTCGTACCGAATTTTTCGAGTTTATGCGCTGTATTCATTTCGTGGTTATTGCAAAACCAGCACCTTAGCTTGGATTTGTAGGCATTGCTTTAATTTTAGAATGATAACTTAAGGTTTTATCATGACTGAAAAGTCTAATTATCCTGTACATATATTATCCCCTTTACACCAAGGGTTAAGCCAATCTCAGCGTCGTACAGAGCCACTGTCGAGTGCTTTTTTTCAAATTGAAGCACGCACGATTGAGCAGTGGTTGGTGTACCTGCAACAGCTAGCAAAACAAGTACGTTTTATTGATGAAGCAAGTGTGCCGAATTTACAGACTTGGGAGCAGGTTTTACCTGATGCCAATCAGTTAGCATCATTAGCCAACATGCTAAAGAACCAAGTTGTTAGTACTGATACTCAGGCATTGGCGAGTCGACCTGATCTGGCGTTATTGCTGACGTTCATTGATTTGTTACAACATACAAGTGCACAATTTAATGCGTTTGTGAGTCGGCATTTGGATCATTATTTTCATGATGTATTGCGTTTTACTAAGCAAGTTGCGCAACCGGATAGTGCGCATGTTGTTATTACACTTGGTGATATCGCCTCAATGACGCTTGCTGAAGGGATTGAGTTTGATGGTGGTAAAGACAGTGAAGGTAATGCACTAATCTACCATACAACGACACCAGCAGCGATTAATCATGCCCAAGTTGATTTTGCAGCCACCTTAAATAGGGTGATCACATCAGAGTCGGATCAACAGGCATCATTGCAGGTGGCACGCAATGTCATCTTTGATGCTCAAACAGGGCAAATACTTGAACAGAGTGTGCCAAGCTTAGGGACGTTATCAACCGAAGAAGGTCAACCTGAGGTTGAGCTAGGGTTTAAAGTCGCCTCTCAAGATCTGTTTTTGCTAGGCGGCGAGCGCGTAGTCACATTGCAGTTTGCGACGGATAGGCTGGGAAGTACGCCCGTAAATGTATCCGATTGGCAGAGCGTATTTGATATTTATGCCAGTACTGTAGATGGACCAAGGTTATTGGCTGCTGATACGTGGGCATTTGAAAGTCATGCGCAAAGTGTTGACCAAACTCGACTTCAGATCACCTTATCGCCTTTATTCCCTGCGTTATCTCCAGCTGATGATGAATATATTGGTGGCCATTTGCATTTACCCTATTTATCGTTTGTATTGAAAAGCGATGCATATTTGTCGGTTTATGGTGAACAAGCATCGAATCAAGGGTTACTGAGCCAAATTGGCATAGAGCATATTAAACTTAATGTGAAAGTGACTGGCGCATCAGGGGTTATTGCGAGTAATAGCGAAGGCGCACTGGATACACAAAAGCCGTTTGATCCTTTTGGTCTAGACCCTAGGCTTGCGGCTAAATTTCATTTTACCCATCCAGAGTTATTGTGCAAAGACATTACTTACGCCAGCTTATCGTTTACTTGGTTAGATAGACCCAGTGACTTTAATACGTATTACAAGCCATATAGCTTCTACCTCTTTACTCAAGCGGATCAATCACAGAACTCTGAGTTCTTTAATGAAAGTGGCCGTTGTACTGTGGAAGCGTCTGATTCGACTCGCGCGGAAGAAAAGGTATGCAGTGCTGTGACGTCGTTTGACTTAAACACATTATTAGATAGTACGTGTGATTGTTTAACTTGGCCCGATAGCGAAGTGAAGATTTATCAATCGGACAAAGCGCTGGGAAGTGAGTTAGCATCAGAAGCACTTTCTGGGAAAGGACACAGCACGAAACTGTTTTATGATGATTATGATCAGGATACATTGCCAATCGTTGTCAACAATAAAGCCGCAAATACCATAGAGTTTACGACAGCCGATAATAATGTAGCGGCAGACTATGGCACGTTGCCAATGGCTGAATTAGATGCGAGGCAGTGGCCAAAATGGTACAGCCTCGAATTAACCAGCCAAGATTTTGGTCACAAAGACTACACACGTGTTGTGGAGTACTTTGCTTATCAAAATGGCATCGCGTTGGGCAAATCACCAGATAACTTCATACCCATTCAGGTTTCTCCCCCTTATACACCGCATTTGGAATTAGTTCAGTTGAATTATGAATGTGAAAGCGTCACTAGCGCCAATAGCGCGGTAGTTGGGAATACCATTTGGCTTGAGCATATAGCGCCTATTGGTCGCCAAACACTAGCATTGAATCGTATGGCACAGGCTAAATTGTTGCCAGAAATTGATAAATTAGGGTATCTCTATATTGCTTTAAAAGACGTTGTGTCTCCTGGGCAAGTGAGCATGTATTTTCAAATAGATCCCATCGATGGTTATAACATGGGGCACTCGCCTAAATTTTTGTGGGAATATTTTGATAATGGTCATTGGCAGCGATTAAAGCGAGAAGATTCACAAGGCGAGGCAGGCGAAGGGCGTATTTTGCAAGATAGCACTTATGATTTACTTGACTCGGGTATCATTATTTTTTATTTACCAAAAGTTGGCTTGGAGAATAGCTTTAATCATGATGGCCGGCTGTGGCTTAGAGCAAGTATTGAGTATGACTCCGTTGAATACCCGACCAATGAGTCTTCAATATATCCCATTTATTCACGCATACGTGGCATGTTCACACAGGGTGTAGAAGTCACATTAAAAAGTATTGAACACCCACAAGCACATTACGAGAAACCCTTATCGGCCGAGCAAATTGTAAAGTTAGCGCAACCAGATCCAATGGTTAAGCAAATTAGCCAGCCTTATCCAAGTTATGATGCCAAAGTCACAGAAACGACAGCAGCATTTAATCAAAGAGTAAGTGAGCGTTTACATCATAGGGGAAGACTGTTAACAGCGTGGGATTTTGAACATTGTGTATTACAAACTTTCCCACAATTACATTCAACACGAGCGGTACATACTTCCCAAGGGGTAACCTTGATTGTGATCCCATTAAATTATGATCCAGATGTGTTGCAACCAAAGGCACCTCGATATTTAAAACGAGAGGTACTTAATCTGATTGAAGCGCTCACAGTACCTGGGTTAGCTGTGAAGGTTGAAGATCCAAATTATGTAGAGGTGCAAGTAGAGCTGATTGTAAAAATTAATCCGCTTTATGATATCCAAAGCTCTGTTATCGAGCTCAATCAACTGGTCATAGATACATTAACACCGTGGAATAAGTCAGAGTCCGAATTGTCAAAAACGATTTATTTAACAACGTTAGCCCAAGTGTTAGAACAACATGTTGCGGTAGATATGATCCAAGTGATCAGAGCGAAACGCGCGGGTGACAATCAGAACGAATATAGTGCATTAGCACCAAAGGATGCGCAAGAGATCCTAGTACCGGCTCGCAACCATAAGATTTCATTAGCCAGTGTCTCGGGCGATGTGTTTGAAGGCATTGGTAAATGGGAAATTGAGCATGACTTTAAAGTGCAGTAATACAGCAACCCCTTGCTAATCGAATACATAACATTGCGACGCAAAGCTTAAAAGAAAGTTTTCACAGCTTTTCGGTCAGCGCGTCTTGCGTATATCACCTCTATTTTATTAGGTAAATTATGGTTTCTAATCCATTGAAAATCTCTAATGATCTTGTTTTGCATCGTGGACAAGATCTTGAGGGATTGAGAGTACAAGCACTTGAGCGGCTGCAACAATTTGCACCAAATACGTGGACTGATCACAACCGTTTTGATCCAGGTATTACGTTACTGGAGGTATTAGTCTATGTCCTGTCAGATTTAAGCTATAAATTTAGTTTTCCTGTAGAAGACCTGTTGTCTCGTGCAGAAAGTGATGCGAATCGCGGGCAGCAGTTCCTCGCACCAGAAACGGTTCTATTCAGTCATTGTGTGACAGCTGATGATTATCGGCGCTTATTTTTAGATATTGCAGAAGTAAAAAATGTTCATGTCAAAGACATAAATACAGGAACGGGGAGCGCTAGCGATACCTTTGATTTGATGATTCAGCTGTATCAAAATAGTGATGAAATACGTGCACAAGTCATCAGTAAAATCCATCAAACATTTATCAGTAACCGAACGGTTAATCATCAACTCGGCCAAATTGGCTTTTATGGGGTGGAAGATGTATTACTGACCGTCAGCTTAGATTTAAACGACGTCGATGATGTAGTTGAAACGCTGGTGGACATTTTTCGACTGATAGACAATGAAATATCACCGAGTGTTCCTCAATATACCGCGGCGCAACTACAGCAAAAAAACATCAGCTTAGAGCAAATTTATAATGGACCAAAGCTAAATAATGGGTTTGTATTAGATTCAGATTTAGCGAACACAGCCCAAAAACGGCATCTTTATAGTTCAAATATTCTCAGTGTGCTTGATGGCCATCCACACATCGCCAATATTAGTGAATTTAAGTTTATAACCGCATCGTCTCAGCAAGGGTATGAATACTGGCAAACAAAAATCCCGCCAAATGCAAATGGTGATGTGTGCCTGCCTGCGTTATTTTTCCAAAGCCCACAGTTTTTTGATGCAATCAATATCACCATTGAACAGCAAGCTTACACGTTAACAACAGATGAAAAAGTTCGAATTCGTGCTGCGTTAGATACATTCAAATCGGCACCGTTGAATGAAAGAAATATATTATTAGCGCCGCATAAACAAGGTGAGCATCGTCCATTGAGTCACTACGATTCATTGCAACACGAACTACCAAAGGTGTTTGCGGTTACCGAAAAAAGCTTAGATCAACTTATTGACTCAGGGCAAAAAGCACAGCTGTTGCAGTTTAAAGGTTATTTACATTTATTCGATCAGATACTAGCGGACCAACACAAGCAACTTGATGTGCTCCCCCATATTCTGGCATTGCCAAGCCCAGACAGCTATCAGGTTATTGCGTCTTTATTAGATGACATGCTGGCCAGTGAGTCAATGAATCAAACGCAATGTGTGGCATTTTGGACCTGTGTAAATGCACTACCTCACTCTCAATTGAGTCAGGCACTGCAAGGAATTAGTGGCTTAGCGCATCTAATTACTATGCCAATTGAAACGTATCAGAATGAAGGTATGCAGCGTACCTTAGAAGCGCATTTTAGCTTAGCCCAACTGACGCGCCTCAATCGCAGTACAGCACACTTATTGGCCCGTTTTTGTATTACAGTACCAGACCCTAATTCATTGAAGTACCAGAATGTTTTTGCCTTGTATGGGACTGAACTTGCAAGCAATGAATTAGATCAAAGTGGTGAGGAATGTTTGGTGGCTCGCTTAGTTTTACTTCGACAGTATATTGATAAATGTCGATTACTCAATGAAATAGGGGAGCTTGGGTGCCAGCGAGGAATGGGATTTAATTATTTGTCACGTTTACCACACTGTGATCAATTAGCTGGGCTCAGTAAATATATTATGCGACATATTGGGCTCTCCCACCCAGGACAAATGCCGCTTGCGACCAATAACAAGGAAAGCTTCTATTTGCTTGAATCAAGCTTGCTTAATACCGATTTAAAAACCGGTAGCATATCTGAACAGCCCTTAGTGACTCAGCTACATTTTATTTTGCCAGATTGGCCGACGCGGTTCCAAAACCTTGAATTTAGAGCCTTGGTGTCTTCTCAAATTAGGATGTATACACCACTGCATCAAAGTACCCAGAGTATGTGGTTGGACAAAGAAACTATGAGTCTTTTTGAGCGGCTGTATTATGGGTGGCTGAATTTTTATGGCGAAGCTCAGCGGAGCCGGTTCATGCAATTCAATGAGTCTGTTATTGCGGTTGCAATGAGACTGAATAGGCTATTAAAGCAGTTTCTTAGGCAACCAATAGATGCGGCATCGAACAGCACCGAGCATCGTTGGATGCTGGCTTCATTGATTATAAATGAAACGAATGAGGAGGCTGATTTCGAGACCATTAAGCAGGTCATGTATGACATATTACAGACGTACTCAGAACAGGCATTATCAGATGAGCTCGAGATCGACGGCGTCGTTTTATCCGAAATTCATCGTTCAGTTACCGCTATTATTGCAAACGAAAACTTTGAATTTCCAATCGGTTTTAGCGCCGATACAGTATTTTACCTGACCGCCCAGCACTGTATTGACGAAATATGTAAACCTAGCCTGTTAGACAGCGCTAATAATCATCGCCGTTTTACTGTGGGTTATACCCCATTGCCATATTTAACGCCTATTTCACCGGTTTCACTTTCAAAAATAAACCCTACAAGCCCAGAGGCTTCTAAATTTACTGTCGCCAAAAGTACGGCAAATCGAATCTAATCAAGGAACTACTTATGACTACCTCAACTGAGCAAGATATTGAGTCGAGCACCGAATCATCAACGCCAGCACCTGAAAGCCGTGCGTCATTAATTGGCAAATTTGATGATTTACAAACCCCGACAGGTGATGATTTTGAGTCATTAATTCGCTCTAGCTTTAACCAAGTGGATGATCCCTTAAAAGTGACAGGCGCCAGTGACGATGAAACGTTGGAAGTGACTGCGCCTCTGCATATAAAGCGCAAAGACTTGGCGCCAGGTTCAACGGCACCTAGCGCGAGCATTACCATAACACCAGAGCAACTGATAGTTGCAGGAGCCGATGCTGAAGCAAACATGGTGAAAGTTACGGCAGACGCTGTGTCAGTAGGCGAAAGTGGTAATTTCACGGCCAGTGCAAACACGTTAAATGCATACAACGTATTAGAAGTGAACGCAGATACCTCAATGGTCAAAGTGACTGGTGATATTAAAACGCAGTCACTGACAAGTGAATCGGCTCATATGACAACGGTGCAAGCTGATCAAGTAAACACTGAAAAGTTAATTGTTACCACAAATACAACTTTAGGTCCGAACACCACGGCAGAGCAGTTAAACGTTAGTGGTGCAACTACGCTGAAGGACAGCTTAGCTGTTACTGGGGCAACCAATCTTGAGGGTAACCTCACTGCGAATAATGCCATCTTTAATCAACATCTTGAGGCACATAAGGCGCTGGGTGTTGGTATCAATAAAGACAGCACTAAGGCAATACTGCATATTAATAAATCAAGCAGTGACATGGATGCATTGCTACGTGTTGATGATGAGAATAATGATGACACGCCGTTCATTATCGACTCTGAAGGTAAAGTGGGCATTAATACATCTATGCCTGATAGTCATTTGCATGTGGATGGATCGTTTTTAGTTGGCGTCAGTAAAGACAGCGCCACAGTACACCTTAAAAATGATGGGCCGAGTCAGTTTAATAACGAGGTGCAAATAGCACAAGGGCTTGCAGTACAAGGGGGTGTATCAGTAGGAACGTCGCTGGGAGCTGTTGCACAAGGTAATGCAGCCATATCGGGAAAAGTCGGCCTTGGCACGCATCAACCTGAGGCATTGCTGGATATTCATGCGGCGCAACCAGGTAGCATGCTCAACATGCAAAACGGTGATGATAAGTATATTAAAGTCACGAGTGCACCTGTGACCGATGAAACAGAAATAACGCTATATAAGCCAACTAAAATAGCACAAGATTTATATGTATCGGGCCGGGCGACCAGTCAAACATCTGTTGTCGAGGGCAGCTTAACCGCACAGAATACAGAGGTTGAGACGCTTCATGTTTCAGACTCTGCAACGGTATCAGGGCTCACTCAAAGTAAAACATTACTTGTGGGAGAACAATCAGGCACCACGGAGCCTGAACGCGCAGCAGGTGCTTTGATTAATGCCCCATTGACTGTTAAGCACAGCGCTCAATTTCAAGATATTACTGCAGCAACAACTTTGCAGGCGACTGACGCAGTGATACGTGAACGGTTAAATGTAGGTCATGCACAAGGTCAAAGTAACGCGCGGGTTAGTATTAATGCGCAAGGTGCAGATGAAACCACGTTACTCATCAAAGATGATGAAGATAAAGCACTATTACGTGTTAAGAAACAAAAAGTCACACTGGGCAGTGAAGGGGGGAGTTTACCTCTTTGTGTTGAAGGCAGCATGCATGCGACAGGCAAAGTCAGCGCACCATCACTCGATATTTCAGGACATGTCAATGCCAATACTTCGCTGGTTAATGAACAAATTAAAGTTGCCGCGTTATCGTATGCTCAAGGGTTTACGACGTCAGCCAAATTTGCTGTACTGGCGGATGAGACGACGACATCAGGCATCGATGTCAGTTATAAAAACGGCAATGCAACCACCTCAGTGTTGGTAAATAAAGCGGAGTATGTGGGGGTTCATAAGGCAGATCCGCAAGTTCATTTTCATGTCGGCTCAGAAAGTATGTTTGAGGGACATGTTACGCTTCGAAACACACTAGACATTACACAGAGCGAAAATAGCCTACCGGCTTTTCGTGCCAGCTTAACACAGACACAAGTTGGTTCCAATGCAACGGATGCTCAGTTTATGGTGTATGGCAACACCGAGTTACGCGGCGCGTTCAGTGTCTTCAGCGATGATGGCGATTTTATTCGTACTAACGACTCTCAGTTGCAGTTAACGCAACTTGGTGTTGAACCGGTGTTTAAAATCAGTGATGAGACAAACGCTCAGGTGATTTATGCGCAACCAGGAAAGTTGGCAATTAATCAAACCATCGATGTGAATAGTGCCGACTTTTCTCTCACGGGTGAGGCGAAAATAACCGGAACACTCGCAATTGAAAATCCTGAGCTAGCATTGCAGGTGAAAGGTCGAACAGATATAGAAGACAAATTACAGGTCATTGGTGAAACGGCGTTACGAAATGGCCTTGATGTCAGTGTCACAAACAACACCGCTGAGGCGGCAAAAGACGCATTGTCGGTATCAGGTTCCAGTGTGTTGAATGGCACATTAACGGTAAGTGAGGCGACAGACATAGCAGATACCCTCACAGTGGGTAAATTGGCGCAATTAAATGACGCATTAACTGTGACTGCGCATACACAACTCAATGATACAGTGACCGTAGAGGGCGTACTTGTTGCACAAAGTAACGTCGTTATTAAAGGGGAAGTGGGTGATAATGCCTTAACGGTTGATAATAAAGCCGTATTTAGAGATGACGTGAGCATCGGCGGTGATCTGAGTTTAACACCTTACGAAGCATCAGCACGGGTTCATATCTGTGAACAGCAAGCGCAAGCGTTACGCATAGATCACCATAATGGTGAGGTGGGGTTAGTATTCTCACAAGGAAACTTGGGCTTAGGGCTAGAGCGACCAGAGTACATGCTGGATGTGGCTGAGGACAGCCGTTTCCATAAAGATTTAACTGTGTCAGGGCGTGTGGAAATTGATGACAGTTTGCATGTAAATGAATACGCCAGCTTTCGTAGTAACTTGAATGTTTATGGTAATACGGAGCTATTGGGCGAGGCCCGTGTAGGTTTAGCATTTCATCATCAACAAGATGATTCATCGTCAGCGAGGTTGGGTAATGCGCAATTAAGTATTGAACAAAACCATTTTGATAAAGCGTTGGCTGTTTATCACCAAGGCAGTGACCCCGTGGTTGTCAAAGAGGGCCGACTGGGTATTGGGACAGAAGACCCCCGAGCACTCTTAGATGTGACTGGCAATGTTACTGTAACAGGTGATATTGAGTTAGACGGTGTGTTAAAAGGGGCGGGTCGTTTAGAGTGTTTAGACGGCGCAAAGATTTTTGGGGATGTTGAATTACGTTCTGATTTAACCGTAAGTGATGACGTTCTACTCAAAGATAGCTTAACAGTCGAAGGCCATGCTGTATTCACACGTAAAGTTCGCGTGGAAGGAGACAGTGATTTTGTCAAAAATGTCGCTGTTGCTGAATCCCTCACTGTAGAGAAACGTACTAGCTTGAAGGATGATTTACATGTTGGCAAGCATGCGACTATTCAAGGTGGCGTTAATATTGAAGGTTTAGAAGCCGACAGTAAAGTATTGATAAAACCAGACACAGCACTGATGGGTTGTTTGCAGGTGAATGGTCCAGCTGAGTTTAACACGACCTTGAGTACAAGGTCGTTGAGTGCGCAAGATACATTAAATATAGGAGATACGCGAGCGTCGGCAAAATTGGCAATAAATAGCGAAGAAGGGTTAGCTGGGTTAGATATTGCGATAAGTGGTGACACGCAGCTACACCTCAATTGTGAAGGTCAATTAGGCTTAGGCACAGCACAAGCAAGTCATAAACTGGATGTAAATGGTGATGCGCGAATTAGTGAAGCCCTTTCGGTTGAGGGACGTTTGGAGGTAGGCAACGGTGCGCAAATAGTGGGGGATTGTCAGATTCAAGGCGCGTTATCGGCTGATGATTTATCTATTGCAGCGGTCAATTTCCCAAATAGTCCGACGATTAATATGGTTTCTCAAGACCCGCTACTCGGTGGTGAACAAACGTCAAATAACACATTGGCCACGCAATCAGCGGTAAAAGCGTATATTGATGAGCATACTTGGCAGTTGAGCCATGGTAAGAAGGTCATCGCGATTCATGATCAGCAAGAGTTTGATGCCGTGTTTGAACGTGGCACGTTGAATAATGTGACTATTTTACTCTATCCACACAACAGTCACCCTCAAGTAACCCGTGCGTACAAGCTTAATCAAGCTGTAGAAATAGGCTCAAATGTGAGTATTGTCGGCTTTAACGAGCAAGAAACACGTATTGTTAAAGCACACCCTGGGTGTCGCTTTATTCTGCGGGGAGAGCGAGACGCGAAGGTGAAAAATGTACAGATGAAAGGCTTCACTTTTGACGGTACGATTGCCGGTGAACCATCTCGCTTTGAAGGCAGTGGTGGCGCGTTTAGTTTACGTTATGTCGAAAATATTCAACTTAACTGTGTGATAGAGCATCATTGTGTTAGCCATGATGGTGGTGCGATATATGGAGATGTCGAAGCGACTGAGGTACAAGCGTTGAACATTAGACAATGCAAAGCGGGTCGCCAAGGGGGAGCAGCCTATGGCTTGAAATACTCAACAATTGATGCTCAATTTTGCCAAGCTGAACGTGGAGGTGCTGTGGCACATTGCGATAACAGTGAAGTCTTGGCAAAACATAACAGCGCGTCGCTTTATGGTGGGGGGGCGTATAAATGTGAGAACTTAATGTGTACAGGCCACTGGCGTAACAACCGCGCAAACGGGGGGGAGGGTCAACACATATACAGTGCTGGGTGTGAGCATGGTGAGCTACATGAACAGCCGCATCAAGAAGGTTATTTATGGCATGCCGTGTATCTTGACCACGCGCTTACTTGCGCGCATTGTTATTGGCGAAATGATCATATT
>NZ_JAGJEF010000084.1:0-18898 GCF_018100875.1 Pseudoalteromonas sp. MMG012 | reverse complement strand
GCTTATAACTTAGCGTTATCTGTACGAAAACACACCACTCATAATAAGCATGAAAATCCGTATAAATAGACGTCACATTAACAATATAATAATTTGCCGACCGTAAAGCCTATGTATATTTAGTTTTACAGTCGGTGAATATAGAAAAGCATATTTACTTAAATAAAAAATACACTTCTTCAATAAGCTTCTTTAGCAATCACCAGGCACCGTATAGCATTCGCCATTACGTGAAAAACACGCCATGTAAGTACCTAAATACCCACCATCTACTTTTGGAGTCATTACATTATCAATTTCTTTTTTACTTTTAGTGAGGGTTTTAATGCTTTATTATTTAGTTTGATATTAATTTTTATTTCCTTTAATTTATTAATGAACTAAGTCAATTGTATAGATTTCAATTTCTATCACTTTACAACATAACCTAGCAGACCTTCGCAGGTATTAATCACTACAGCTATCAAGAACCGCTCTTTCTGCTATAACGAAATACAAAGGATCATTGCAAACCGTATATTCTCGATAGCATGTATAAACTAACTTAATCACATGCGAGTCATCTGAATCCAATGCCTTATTAATTACAAAAGAAAAGTCAATGTCATTATTTGTTATTCTTATATCTTTATCTTGGAAACTAAGCCCCGTACTTAAGTAAGCTACTAGCATTGCCTTCCATAGCTCTTGCAGCGCAATATCCACACCTTTGAGATAAGGCATAATGATAGAAAATGCATGGCAGCCGGTTACAGTGTGTAGCAGTGTAAAGTCATCTTTGAAATAAAATACTTTCAGTGCAAAATTCCGTAGTGTCGGTAGATCAAGAAGTTTTGGTTGTACAATCAATGCTTCTTGCTTTAATAGCTGAGCAATTTCTGACATTCGATTGACAATGATTCCAGGAGAAAACTGATAATCTCGACCTACAGGAGCAAGCCTTGTCAGGATTTGTTCTAAAGTCTCGTCAGTCGATTCTACATTCAACTCAAATGGTTGATATTCACTTGACCAATAAGCCAAAGCGATGGCTATTTCACTTTGGCATTGAGCTTCAAGCGCATACGCTAAACGGATCAATGCATGAAAAGCTGACGCAGCAATACCACTCATTAATAGTGGTAATGACTTTTTTAAAACCCTATCTACACCGTATGACTTTAGTTCATTTTGATAATACTTTAAGTAACGCTTAAAGCTCTGAGTACGGCCTAGCTCACACTCTACACTCTTAACAGCCGTTATATTTTCCAGATCACCGATATACTCTAGGTCATGAACACCTTCCTCAAAAGTTCTATTTAATTTATTTTTTGATGCGCTTAAACCATTCAGCGCAACCAACACCATAGGTAAATGTGTCGCAAGCCCACCACCATATAGTGGGTAGTAGTTACTTGATTTTTCAAGCAAGGTATCTAACGTGTTTGATTCATTCATAACGGCCCGTAAGTGATAAAAGACTATTAAAACTTACTTATCATTAATATTATTCGCATAATAAATAAACACTACCGGATTTCTAGCTAACTTTCAAATAATCAGCCCAAGCGAGACGCTCTATTTTTAATGGTATAATCACTAATACATTGAAGTGCAGCTACCATCGAAATAAGCATATTAATAAAAATAAATTTGAAATTTAATTTTATACTTGATTAAGCCAATAGTGCTGAAATTTATATTCATAACGCCGTGCATTCATACTTATTCACAGCATTAACTTAGACCTAAATTACAGCAGCACAAAATTCGTCAATCAATATGAACAAAAAAACACCTCTCGTACGGGTCCTCTTCGTCAATCCACCGTGCTTCCATAAACCATTGATAAAACAAACTACTTGCTTTTCAGTTCTTCCAGCAAATCGTGAATTTCTGATTTTAATTGCTTATCAATGATCTTATTGCTGCTTATTTTTGCCTTTTCTAAATGCGCAATCGCCCCAGTGTGGTCACCTAATTCAGCTTTTAAAGCCCCTATTGAATAGCCAATAGAAGAACAAAAGTCTTTTGAATTAAGGGCTTCAGCTTTTGTCAACGCATGTTCATATATTGTCACAGCCAATGCTAAATCATCTGTAAAATCAGCCAACGTCTCCCATTGTACTGGGTGGTCTTTATCTGAGTTTTCATTGTGTTCACACAGCTGCTTTAACTCAGCATAATACCTATCGAACGTGCCTTGATTTTGCTCTTGAGCCGCCCCCATTAAGTGATCAGTAATGGAAAGTACAGATTTGTATAGTTTAGTATTCATCTAATAGCCCTGTAAGCAATATATGCTTATCTAAAAAGTAGCCAAACATTATAGCCCGTCTCACCTAAAACTAACACTCTGGCCCTTCAAATAACAAAGCCAAGCAAATGCTTGGCTTTGTTCATAAGTCACAAAATAATATGTTTACCAATATAACTTATAACGAGAACGTACGAGATACCGAAAATACTATACGCTCATCTGCGGTGTTGTAATCCAGGCTGGTATTTTCTGCTGCTAATTCTAAGTTAAACCCTTCAACACTCGTCTGATAAGCTAAAAGATAGTGATAGTATGACTTATCACCTGCGTCCCACATATACTTATCACCATCAAGCGAGTTTGATACATCAAAACTGGCGCGTAGTGTATGGCCTTCTGCCACTTCAACACTGTGTGCGATCATTGCAATTGTATGACCAGCTCCTGTACCAAAGTAATCCCAGCTATACCAAAAATTAAATTCTGTTTGACCTAATTCGTTAGTAAAGCCGAACTTACTGTATACTTCTGGGTAGTTACCATCACTAGAGTTGGTATCACCATGATAGCTATAATATGCAATACCATAGTCCATGCTCCAGCTTTCGTTCAATGTAATGAATTTACCAACATAAAAATCCCACTCAAGATTAGTATCATCAGCAAAGTCAACATTTGACGCCCAAGAACCAGCATATACACCGCTATCAAAGCCATAGTCCAAGCTCCCCTGAATGGCAGGGTCGTCTTGTGTTTGGCTCACACCATTAAACGTATAATCTGATGCGCCAGTGACTGTCGTTGACCAGTCAGCCATTGCATTGGTAGAAGCAAGCGCCAGCGCCGTAAAAAGTAAATGTTTTGTCGTTGTCATAATAAGTTCCTTAGCCAGCTGTTTCTATTTTACTGAAATCAATTGTGTTATCTTTCGGTGAGCTGTCAATATTGCTCACTGTTTTGAATTTGTTGTAACCAATATACAGTACACACGATAAGAATAGCCCAATGACTAAAGCACCAACCCATTGGATTTGAATAAACTCAAGTTTAAAGAGTAATGTGAGCAATGATAACGCGGCAATATTGAATAGCATGTAATTGCGCATGCCTAAGCGTTTTACCGTCAAATTCAGGTTGTCTGTGTATAAACGGATCAATGAATCGAGAGAGTTAATCACGAACACAATACCCACAAACACCATCGCGAAGTTTTTAATACCTTCAGTAGAAATACCTGCATCGTGATAGTGATAAAGTACCCCAAACCAAAGCGCAATGGGAATTGATGGGAACACCAACATCGCAGCAAGTACCTGATAGGTCTTCAGCCCCCCCACAAAACGAGATGTAAATTGGCCAATCATAATACTCCATGCAAACCACCAAAATAAATAAAACTCATGATAGTCATTGAGTGGCAATATAAAGTGATTTAAATTAGTAAAGTACTCACCTATGAGCCCTAATTTATTGGTAAAGCTCGACACGGAACTATCGCCAAATATAAACGTCGCGCTCCACATAAAAGCAATTAATGCGATAAACATCCACGTTGTTGTAATGCTTAAAAAGCGCACATATTTTAAACTCGTACTGGAGTACACCGCGAAGCAAATGGCTGCAAATACCACCAAGTAAAAGCTTGGAATTATGGTACTACCATCCCCCAGGTTGGGGAGGTACCAAGGTAAATTAGAAAGCAACAAATAAGCAGTAAACGCACATGTACCAATAATAATAATATTGTTAAGCAACTTCACCCAAGGTATTTCGAAAAACTTCACCTTCGGCTCTATTACGCAGAAATAAAAACAGGTAAGGAAATAAAACCCCCAGATTAAAAACCCCCAAAACCCAAACTCGATGGCCAGTGGATTTGCAAACGCATATTCTGGGCTTGCTTTTATGTCTGCGTAACCCGCAAACTCAGTAAGTGGAAACATTATCAAACCGACATCTAACCCAGATGTAAATAAGATAGCGATAAAAGTAAAGGTTTTTACAGGGGTAACACCCACACACTGCAAATTACCCCATTTAAACAAAATCACTACAATTGCTAAAAGGGTGAAAATGATACCAGCGCTAAGCCATAAGGTCATTGTCACCCTCCCAAAACAAGTAAAAGTAACTCATTGTTTCTCCGTTATTGTTTTCTTGCATCAATACTTAATGTTATTGAACTTAATTCAATTAACCACGAGTAACCTATTTACCCTGTACGCCACTGCAAGACACGCCTAGAACTAAGTTACCCTAAGCGTTTTGGCAAACTAACTATCTGTATATTTTAAAGCTCCGAACTACGTTGTACTGTGTGCCATTGCTCGCCGACAATGACTTCTGTGTCATCGGCTTTCAAAAGCACTTTACCTAAAATATGGTCTGCTGCTTTCTCTGCTAGCATCATGGTGGGGGCATTCAAATTGCCATTGGGGATGGTAGGAAAAATAGAAGAGTCCACTACACGTAAACCATCAATACCATGCACTTTGGTTTGTGAGTCAACCACAGCCATGCCATCTTCCCCCATTTTACATGAACATGATGGGTGATAAGCACTTTCGACAGCTTGGCGCACAAATTGATCTATTTGTTCATCTGTCTGTACATGCTTGCCTGGCTGAATTTCTCCATCTCGATAATCATCAAACGCGCTTTGCTCAATAATTTCACGCGTCAACCTCACACATGCTCGAAATCCTTCGATATCGGCTTGATGAGCCAAATAATTAAACTGAATTTTTGGCGCGTCATCTGGGTTATTTGACGTAACGGTTACCGAGCCTCTACTTTTGGGTTTATTGTGCCCAACATGCACTTGAAACCCATGACCTGCAAAAGCACTTTTTCCGTCATAGCGGATGGCCGCTGGTAAAAAATGGTATTGAATATCTGGCCACTCGACGCCAGGTTTTGATCGAATAAAGGCACATGATTCAAAATGATTTGTTGCCCCTAAACCACTTTTATTCAACATCCACCTTGCACCAATCAACCCTTTCGAAACAAGCCCTAGTTTGCCATTTAGGGTGATCGGCTGCTTGCATTTGTATTGAAAATAAAACTCTAAGTGATCTTGTAAGTTTTGTCCCACCCCCGGTAAATGATGTTTTACCTCTATACCGGCTTTTTCTAAAACCGCTTGGTCGCCAACACCCGATAACTGTAATAAATGTGGCGATCCGATAGGCCCTGCACTGAGCACAACTTCCTTACGCGCACTCGCATGAAGCAAGCGGCCACCTACTTTATAAGCCACCCCTTTAGCCTGTTTATTCTCTAACACAACCCGTTGCGCTATTGCGCCTGTCACAATAGTCAAATTATTGCGTGCTTTTACCGGATCTAAATAAGCTCGGCTTGCAGAGCAACGGCGGCCATTTTTCACCGTCATATGCATTGGCCCAAACCCTTCCTGTTGCGCACCGTTATAATCATCTGTTTTGGCGTAACCAGCTTGCTGACCGGCTTCAATAAAGACGCGATATAACGGGTTTTCCATTTCATTGCCGTTATTAACACCAACCGGTCCTTGATGTCCACGGTATGCGTTATCGCCTAAATACCAAGACTCTGCTTTTTTAAAATACGGTAAACAGGCCTGATAATCCCAACCTTGTGCGCCGTGTTGTTGCCACTCGTCAAAGTCTCTCGCATGTCCTCGAACATACACCATGCCATTAATAGAAGACGACCCACCTAACACCTTGCCACGTGGACAATGCATTTTTCGGTTATCTAGATACGGCTCAGCCTCAGTATGAAACTGCCACGCGTATTTATCTGAATTCATAGGAATAGACAAAGCCGTTGGCATTTGAATAAAAATACTTTTGTCGCTGCCACCAGTTTCCAGTAACAAAACATCATATTGACCGCATTCACTTAAACGGTTCGCTAGCACACAACCCGCCGAACCAGCTCCAACAATAATATAATCAAACTCTTGCTTCATTGGATGTCTCATTAAAATGGGCTATCAATGTTATTCATACCGACGTACACAGACTTCGTCTGAGTATAATGATCCAGAGTTTCAATGCCGTTTTCTCTACCGATACCTGAGTGCTTATAACCTCCCACTGGCATTTCAGCGGGTGAATTTCCATACGCGTTTATCCAGCAGATCCCCGCTTGTAGTTTATGAATAACACGATGTGCACGCTGAATATCCTGAGTAAATACGCCAGCAGCTAGTCCTAAGTGCGTGTTATTTGCGCGTTTAATGACTTCAGCTTCCTCATCAAACACTAAAATGCTCATAACGGGTCCAAAAATCTCTTCTTTGACGATAGTCATATCGTCTTGGCAATCTACAAAAACCGTTGGGGCAACAAAGTAACCATTCGGTGCTGATGCAGGAGAAAGCGCTTCGCCCCCAGTCAATAATTTAGCCCCTTCTTTAACACCCAAATTGATGTAATCTAGAACAAGCTGTTGATGCACTTTGGAGATCAATGCGCCTAAGTTCACATTGGGGTCTAGAGGATCACCTGCCACAATATTTTGTTCAGTTCGCGTTTTCAATTCATCAATAAATTTGTCATACACACCGCGTTGTACAAAGACACGGGTGCAATTAGTACAGACTTCACCTTGAGTATAGAAATTCCCCAACATAGCAGCGCTAACCGCTTCAGTGACATTTGCATCATCAAATACGAGCAGTGGCGATTTCCCACCCAATTCCATGGTGACATCTTTTAACGTGTTCGCTGCGCTCGCCATGACTTTTTTTCCTGTGCCGACTTCTCCTGTGAACGACACTTTCTCGATATCAGGATGTGCTGTCAGCCATTGCCCAACTTCAGCAGCACCTTGCACAACATTAAATACCCCCTCAGGCACGCCCGCTTCAATAAAGATCTCAGCAAGCTTTAATGCCCCCAAAGGCGTTTCTTCAGACGGCTTAAATAACAGAACGTTACCCGCCGCCAACGCAGGGCCTGCTTTCCAGCATGCAATTTGTAAAGGATAATTCCATGCACCAATACCAGCACAAATGCCAAGCGGTTCTTTGCGAGTATAATAAAAGTCATCACCCACCATTTGTTGCTGACCGACTTGTGCAGGTGCTAACCCCGCAAAATACTCAATCACATCAGCACCAGTTTGCACATCAACACACTCAGCTTCCTGCCACGGTTTACCGGTATCGAGTACTTCAATTCTAGCTAACTCATCATTGCGTGATCTTAGCAGTTCAACGGCTTTGAGAAGAATGCGACTACGCGCTAAAGGGGCCATGGCAGACCAGCTTTCAAATCCAGCTTTCGCGCTTGCTATCGCCGCTTCTTGAATTGCGTGGTCAGCGACTTCTACTTGATAAATTACTTCATCAGTCGCAGGATTAATTACATCAAAAAGTTCGCCTGACTGGTTCGCAAGATAGCGTCCATGGATAAAATTCTGATAAATAGGAGGAGTTACAGGCGTTGTCATATTAAGTTCCATACTGCTGAATGAGTGAATTTACATATTGTTTTGCAAGTCGTTCGCTGTGTTTAAATTGGTCTGTATCTGATTGGCTAAGAACTGCACGTAGCCATAAGCCGTCAATCATGGCAGCGCTTAATTCCGCCGCTTGCTTGGCATCATCTTTTTGCATAATACGCCTAAATGAGCAGGCTAAATTACTGTACAAACGTTTACTATTAACATTTTGCAAGCGATGTAATTCGGGATCGTGCATTGACTGCGCCCAAAAACTTAACCAAGTGCGGGTGGTATCTTTACGCTGCTGTACAAGTGCAAAATTTGCTTCAATGATGAACATCAGCCTTTGTTCTGGGCTCGTGGTATCTGCGACCTGCGAGATCAAAGAATCTTTCAGGCTTGATAACAAATGACGTACAGTGGCTTCAATTAACCCCTGCTTACCACCAAAATAATGGCTAATAATGCCAGAAGATAACCCTGCTTTTTTACTAATACTATTGATAGTAGTACCTTGTAAGCCAAGCTCTCCAACTGATTCGATTGTTGCCTCAATTAACTGCTGACGGCGCACAGGTTCCATTCCGACTTTAGGCATGATTTTTATTAATTGAACGTTCAATAAAAATAAATATTAAACAAACTGGCCTGATTATTCAAGGTTCACCTGTGCCGGATGTGTGTATGAAGCCTCACAAAAAACACCTAATACATTGAAATAAAATAGATAATTCTTTATTTCATCGCCAGATATATTTTGTGAAATAATTGTGAAAGCAAACCAATATTATCGAATATTGTATTTGTAACGTACCAAAACGCCGATAAGGTTTGTCATTAGAATTATGGGATTTGTCGAAAAAGACATGCTGTAAAACGTTCATATTAATACCCATTTAAAGTCATCACGTAGCAGAATGCCCTACGACTTGAATTGACAACTCGTACTACAGCGAAATATCATGCACAGGCGCATGTTTCTGGGCTTTTTTAACTCACTCCGTTGTTAAAATATTATAACTCACTACCTTCTGATACTTTCCTAGGCTCATCATTTAAAAATGAAATCATCGCATTATTAACTTGCTTAGGCTGTTCTATATTCAGCCAATGTGCAGCATTGTCAATTGCGACGACCTTGGTTGAGGGGATCAAAGTCATCGCTTTTTCAGAATTGCCAAAATCAAAGCTAATATCTTGCTTTCCCCATATAAACAGCGTTTTTATCGTGGTGTCTCCAAGCGCCTTCCACCCTTCGGTGTAATCAAGAACGGGAGAGTGCCTCAAGGTCGATAAATAAGTACGCATAAATCCTGGGTATTGTGAGAACTTCTGCCACATATCAATGGCCCAACGATGTTCTTTTTCTTGATAAAAATACCCTTCAACCCGCGGCTTTAAAATGATTTCTCCAAAATACTTAAAGAGTAACTCCCCGACTACCGGAATATTGATAATCTTCTGGGCATAATTCACTTTTGATGGCCAGCCTGCAGGGCCTACAAAGACTAACTTTGTAACTTTTTCTTGTTTATTTCTAGCATATTCAGCTGCGATAATGCCGCCAAATGAAGAACCGATTAAAAACACTCTGTCAGCCTCAACTTCACGTATGACGCTATCCAACTGCTCTGTAAACACAGATAACGTTAAATCAACATCAGGGCGGCTTGAAAGACCTCGGCCAAATAAATCGTAAACAACCACTTTATAACCGGCGTTGACCAACGGAGCTACATTTGGATCCCATTGCTCAACATAACCATTCGATGCAGGAATGAGAATAATCGTTTTTTGATTATTTTCTCCATATATTTGATAGCGAGTGCTCCCTAATTCTGATTTTAAATATCGTGCATTGGACATTTCCCTTGCTGACATAAAGCGTGAATAATCTTCATAATAATAGTCCAACGTACCGACAATTATTATTACTATAATGCCAGCTGCCCAATAAAGCTTCTTCACCTAACATCTCCTTTACAAATTTAAATGACTAAAATACTCATTTCCCTGAGCACCTTGATACCATGAGCTTTAATACATAAAATGTGACTAATAAATAAAGCACGGTGGCGACGTGCTTATAGATCACTTTCAATGGAGCATCTGCTTGATAGGCTAAAACGCCATCAGTGACAGGCATAGCAACACCAAAAATCGCGCACCACATTAAAATTGAGTATTGTTTTTTTATGATAAGCAGGCCAAGTACCAAAGTAATAAAAATCGTGCGAGACCCATATATTATTACCCAGTCCGCGTCTAAATGAGAAAACAACTCAGTTCCTCTCACAGTTGCAAAACCGGATGGTTCAAGGTAAGAAAAAATACCATAAAGCCCTTGCAGCAACGCCATAAGTGACACGAGTATTATCGCTATCACTTCTATTTTAGATTTAACCACTTTAAGTACCTCAGTCGTTCGTAAAGAGAGTAATTTTTTATTATTAAGCAAAACCAATATATATACACTATAGATTTAACAGTTAGTTACATTATTCATATATTGTCATTATTTTTATTTTATGATCTTCATCAACGCAGCCCTGTATAACTCTTTTTTGTCCAGTACCTCATCGAATTCAGCCCGTACAATAAGCCCTTCAATAAAGGTCATAATCATTTCTGATTTTTCATTATACTGCTCCGTTTCAACTCCGAGCGCTTGACGTATTAATTCTAGTAACCAACGCTTATGATCTAACGCGATACCACTAATCGACTGATCCACTCTTTTAAACTCCGCCAAGGCATGCATAAACATACACCCTTCAAAATGCGATAAAGAAAACCACTCAAAATGCCAATCTAAAATAGCAAACACTTTATCGTCACTACTTTTTACGCTACAAACAGCCTCCTCTAATGAGGCTTGAAAGCGATCATGGCGCCGTGTTAACACAGCTTCAACCAAGCCAACCTTGTCGCCAAACCGTCTATAAATTGTTGTTTTCGATACTTTTGCTTCATCTCTGATCAAATCTACTCCAACCGAGTTATATCCATTTCTATTAAACAGATCCTCAGCGACATCCAAAATATGCTGTTCTACTTTCATCTAATACCCTAAAAAATTGCTTGCACAAAAGTGTACCGATCTGTACCTTTTGGTAAAAATGTACAGATCGGTACACTTAATAATAACACATTATTGTGAACGTTAACGTTACAAAAGTATTGATAATTTGGAGAATGTAATGAAAAAGCTATCCGGCGGTGGTGCACTCCCACCCAAAGTAAATTTTATCGAGCTACTTAGGGGTTTTGTTGGCGGGTTTGTTGGTATTTTGGGGTTGTGCTTTATAACAAGTATTGCAGGCTACCCGTTACTTATGGCGCCGTTTGGCGCGACTTGCGTCATCTTATTTGCTGCAGCAGCCTCTCCGCTGGCGCAACCGCGTAATGTGATTGGAGGTCACTTTATTTCTGCATTAATTGGCATCCTTGCCCTGCTGACTTTTGGCACAAATCCCTGGGTAATGGCTTTATCTGTGGGACTGGCTATTGTGGCTATGCAATTTTTCAGAGTTGTACACCCACCCGCAGGTGCAAATCCACTCGTCATTCTAATGGCCGGAAGTTATCACTTTGACTTTTTAATTTTCCCTGTACTAATTGGCAGCATATTTCTCGTCGGTATTGCTTCATTAATTAACAATATTGGTTTAACGAAAAAATGGCCTATCTATTGGTTTGGCTCCTCAAGCAATCAACAGTAACTGACGAACTAGGAGCAATGACATGCCAACTCTAACCATTCATACCAATCAAACTCTACTACCCACAATCAAATCTAAACTGGCAGATTCATTAGTCGCAATCACCAGTATGTATTTAGGCAAGCTTCCAGCCTTGACCAATATCGTCATCCATGAAAATTGTGGAAGCTGGTACTGCAATGGACAATCGACCTCTGAGTTTCAGTTTTCCTTAAATATTATCATCACAGAAGGAACCAACAACCCACGACAAAAAGCACAATGGTTAAAGCACTCATGGCAATTGTTTGAAGAGATCTTCATTAACTTACATAACAATCCAAATTACATATCCATCCAAGAGATCCCAGCGACCGACTGGGGCTACAACGGACAGTCGCAAGCGGCAAGACTACAAAAACAAGGAGAACACAATGGAGTTTAACTCACCACCTGAGCTTAATGACCGTATTGTCAAGTTAGGGTTTTCTAGTGATATCGCGATACCCGCCGATATTGATTTCAGCCCTTATCAACCAGGGCTTAGAGAAGGCGTTGATATTGCAGTGCTGTTCGATGAAACATGTGCAAACCCAGAAGACGCAGACTGTGCTTTTTTACGCTATCAAGCAGGGGCATTTGTCCCTGGGCATGTTCATATGGGCTATGAAACCGTACTCGTTTTACAAGGTGATTATATTGAGAATGGCCAAACATTTTCCCCAGGTTCTTTCATAGTACGTGCTCCTGGTACGTGCCATAGCATGGCATCAACAAATGGTTGTTTGATTCTTGCCTCTAGATATAAACCGGTTAAACAGCTTACGGAGTATAAATAGCATGGAGATCGTCACTGCTAGCTATGTAGCAAGCCAAGTAAATAGTGATAGCACCGTAATACCCGGTGGCTTTGGGTGTTGTGGACACCCTGATTTATACACCCATGCCTTACGTCAGAGGTATGAAAATGAGGGAAAACCCAAATCTCTCACTTTATTATTCGCATCTGGTGCGGGTGATAAGCAAGGAAAAGGGTTAGACCAACTCGCAGCTAAAGGCATGATTAAAAAAGCCATTGGGGGTTTTTGGGGGTTTTGTCCTGCGTTAACCAATGCAGCTCGACAAGGTCTGATTGAAGGACACAATTGGCCGATGGGAGTGATCAGCCACTTATTTCGGGATATTACTCGAGGCGCATTAGGCCACATCACACACATTGGCTTAGGAAGCTACATCGACCCAGATATTGGAGGTGGTTGTATCGAAAACCATGCTCCCTCTCTTATATCTAAATTAGAAATACAAGGTCAACAGCACCTATTTTATCCCGCGTTTTCTATCGATTTCTCGCTTTTACGCGGCACACGTGCGGATGAAAAAGGCAATATCAGCATGGATGAAGAAGTTGCATATCATGATGCACTGCTGCAAGCGATGGCAGCCAAAAACAGCGGTGGAAAGGTCGCTGTACAGGTCAAAGAACTTGTGAAAGCACTGCCATGTCAAGACGTACATATTCCAGCTCATTTAGTTGACTTTGTGACCGTTGCTCAAGACCCGCTAGACCACTTACCCAGCTATGGTGAGCTGACTACTACAGACCACCAACCTGAGCCTAAAAATATCGCTAAACAATACATAGTTCAGCGTGCTCTGCATGAACTCCCAAAGACTAGAGCTTGTATTAATTTAGGGATAGGTATACCCGCACTGCTCGGGAAATATATTAACAAAACGCAGACTGACAATAGCTTCACAGTTGAATCTGGCATATTTAACGGGCAACCAAAGTATGGTTTGTCTTTTGGTGATTCATCAGAGCCCGACGCCATCATAGGCCAGTCTGATTTATTCGCATATTACGACGGCGGCGGCGTAGATGTTGCCTTTCTTGGTTTTGCCGAAATAGATGCCCAAGGTTGCGTTAATGCCAGTTTACTGGGCCAAAGAATGACCGGAGTCGGTGGATTTATCAATATTGCACAATCTGCTAAAAAACTGGTTTTGTGTGGCACCTTAACAACAGGCGCTTTGCATGCAGCGCAAGAAAACGGCCTCTTATGCATTAAAAATGAAGGTAATATCACAAAATTTGTGTCACACGTACAGCAAATCACCATCGACTTAGCTCACCCTACATATCGTAATAAAGACGTTATCATCATTACTGAAAGAGCCACCTTTAGCTTTAAAAACAAAGTATTAACTGTCATGGAAATTTCGAAAGGATTTAGTATTGCAGACTTACAACAGCATATAAATTTTCCAATTTCTGTTCCTCCATCACTCACCACAATAAACATCAGGCAGGTACTCCATGAACTCTAAAATTGCAATCATCGGTGGAGGAGCTTCAAGTATTGCCTTTATTGATGCCTTTATAGAAAAGCAAACATCGAACTCCCCTAGTCCGATTAATATTACGGTGTTTGAAAAATCAAAAGACTTAGGTCCTGGTAATGCATACCAAGGCGATGCAGAGTCGAATTTACTTAATACCAAAGCTGGCTATATCACCATCTTTAAAGACAAACCTGGTGATTTTTTTCAATGGTTAACGCTCTATCGATACCGCTGGCAACCTCTTTATCCCAATTTACAAGTGGCTGAAAACAGCTATGCCCCTCGCCCATTATTTGGGATGTATATGGCAAATGCATTTGACCGAATCGTCAAAAAAGCATTTATGAAAAATATCATCGTCAAAGTCATAAGAAGCGAAGTTATTCAATTAACTGAAAACTCTGATCCACTGCCTATTAAATTGAAAACACTTTGCCAGCAGAGCTTTAAATTTAACAGCGTCATTGTGGCGTGTGGTACGCTCTCAAAATCGCCATTTTCGCCACCTATTAACTCTCAAATTCACCATACCCCCTACCCTATTTCAACATTACGCCGTAATATTGAAAAAAGTGACAGCGTTGCCATTATTGGTGCGCGCTTAAGTGCAATAGATGCTGTTATAGGCTTAATTGAGAATGGTCATCATGGAAAAATAACACTTTTTTCGAGAAGCCATTTATTTCCATTTGTACGAGGTACTCAAGGACGATATAAAAACACCTATCTATCTGCTGAGTTTATCACACAACACTATACTTCCCTGACTTTGTCACAACTGAGCCAGTTGTTTATAAAAGAAATGTGCCATTATCAGCAGATGCACCCTCAAGAGTGTAGTGAAGATATTGTTTTTCCACCGACCCCCATTAAAGATCTCAGCAAGTTTCTCTCATCAGAAATGGTAAAAGCCAATCAAAATAGAGGTTGGCAAGCGATTTTATATGACACAAACTCAATTTTAGCCCTCGTGTGGGAAATGCTCAAAGATGCTGATAAAGCGCGCTTTATGACGACTATGATGTCAGCAGCTATGTCTATGCGCGTGTCTATTCCATATGAAAATGCATCTAAAATCAAAAGTTATATCGACAATGGGCAATTAGAGTACATAGGCGGTGATACACAAATTGAAACATGTGCGAAAAACACCTTATCGGTCAAATATCAAGGCGGTGTTTCACATGTCGACTCCATTGTGTATGCCGTGGGCAGCCCGCGAGATATATATTTATCTGACTCAGAACTCATTCGTAATATGGTAGATACCAATATAGCAAAAGCCCATAAATTTGGTGGTATTGATGTCTGTAATACCAGCTATGCGTTACTCAATAAAAAAGGCAAACGCAGTGCATCAATATACGCAATTGGTGAAGTCACACATGGGTGCTTTTTATTTACCAGTGCATTAGATATTATTGTTAAACATGCGCATAATTGTGCAAAGAGTGTTCATCATGATTTGAATACATACACTCAGCATGCTTTAGCTGTTTAACTTAATAATAAAAATTAGGAAACTATTATGCTAGAAACTTTCAACCCTACGCCGCGTATTTTAATGGGGCCTGGGCCTTCAAATGTTTCGCCAAGAGTCTTAGGCGCATTAGCTAAACCGACCATAGGCCACTTAGACCCTCAATTTATTAAGTTAATGGACGAAATTAAGCAATTGCTGCAATATGCATTTGTCACCAAAAACGAATTTACTATCGCACTCTCTGCACCAGGTTCTGCAGGTATGGAAGCATGTATCGTCAATTTAATTGAGCCAAACGATAAAGTGATCATCTGCGTTAATGGTGTTTTTGGTGGCCGCTTAAAAGAAAACATTGAACGAGTTGGCGCGCAAGCGATTGTTGTTGAAGATACTTGGAGGGATCCCGTCAGTGTAGACAAAGTAGAGCATGCTTTTGCAATACATAAAAATGTCAAAGCACTGGTTTTTGTGCACGCTGAAACATCTACAGGCGCTTGCTCTGATGCAAAAACCCTTTGTAATATTGCCAAACAAAACGATGCTATCACCATTGTGGATGCGGTAACATCGTTAGGGGGGAGTGAGCTCAAAGTCGACGAATGGGGAATAGATGCCGTTTATTCAGGCTCTCAAAAGTGTCTATCATGTGTGCCGGGGTTGTCACCGGTTAGTTTTAGTCCAAAGGCGGTTGAAATCCTAAAAAGCCGTAAGACAAAAGTGCCAAGTTGGTTCTTAGATCAATCTCTCGTAATGGGTTATTGGTCTGGAGAAGGGAAACGCAGTTATCATCACACCGCTCCTATCAATTCACTCTACGCACTGCATGAATCATTGCTTATGCTGAAAAATGAAGGACTAGAACAAGCTTGGTCTCGTCATGCACAATTACACCAACGCCTCAAAAGTGGTTTAGCGCAATTAGGCATTCGCTTTTTGGTGAATGATGCACATCAGTTACCTCAATTAAATTCAATTTTAATACCTGAAGGTGTCGACGATGCACAAGTGAGAACACATTTGCTAAATAAGTTTAACCTTGAAATAGGTGCCGGTTTAGGGCAGCTTGCAGGAAAAACATGGCGCGTAGGACTCATGGGTGCTACCGCCAACGAACAAAATGTCGCTTTACTGCTGACGGCATTAAAGGAAGTGCTTGTATAAACCCCCAGCGAATTGCATGAGTAAATCGTGACGGTAAAAGAAAGTATCACTTGCGGTACTTTCTTTTACCACCTTGTATTATAACGTGGATAAGTTGATAGGATGTTTTTACGTGATATTTAAAATAAACGAACGCATAACAGGTAGCAGATCGTTTTATGTTCCGCTTAATTCACTTAGAAAACACCATTAGAATTTGCAATATTACCGCCATTCACTAGTGCATAAATCCTCATTGACAAATCAAGCGCTTGAATAGAATCCCAGTGCTCAACAATTTTTCCTTCCTCAATACGCCAAGTATCAATGATATTCATGCCTTTTTGGTCGTTGCCTCTATCCTCTTTATGTAGGGTAACGTGAGAGTGAAAAATGACATGATTGCCATCAACATAAATATGCTTAACGTCATAGCCGTACTCAGGATAATCTTCGACAAATTCTTTTAGAAAATCCACTAAACCGGTCACTTTGTCAGGTAAGTTTCTATTATGCTGTACATAAGTGCTATTGTTGTAATGCTTGATGATGTATTCGAAATTATGGTTATTCATAAGATTTTGCACAAAATCAGTGATCATTTTCGCATTCGACAGCTCTTGTTCTGTCCAGTTCGTTTTCTTAAGTGTTGATAGGTCAATATTTAACCCTTCTTTCACCTGACCGTATGCTAAGCTGCTCGCAAATAGAAGAATAGAAGGAATAAGTACTTTTAACATAGGTCGCTCCAATGGCTGTTTTACTTAAAATGGTATATATTAGTAACTATAGTAATTAAGAGTAACTATAGTTACAAGAAGGCACCAAAAACTGGGTTAGGCAGCTTTTGGTAACCAGTCATCGTAAAAAGAGACTTTAAAATGGCATCAGATAGACGTGTTTTTCACAATAATGAAGCGTGCCCAGTACGCAATGTTGTCGCACAAATTGGCGATAAATGGTCACTGTTAATTTTATTCGCTTTGACAGATGGTGCAGAACGATTTAACGCGCTTAAATCTAGGATTGAAGGGATATCTCAGCGTATGTTGACGCAGACTCTTCGAGACTTAGAGCGAGAAGGTTATGTTGACAAAACTGTTTATCCTGAGGTGCCTGTGCGGGTGGAGTATGCTTTAACCGAAATGGGAAGAGACATTGTAAAGCCTTTATATGAGCTTGTTCTTTGGGCTGATAAACATCAGCCCAAGATTGAGCAAGCAAGAAAAATATATGATAAAAAAGGTTAGCTCGACTTAATTTTAACCCACTGAGAAACCATAAAGCACTCTGTATGTCGTGATCAAATTGCGTTGGCCATTACTCAACTAGTGGGGTTGTAGCCACCGACCCCTATCGGGTAGAAGTTTTACTCACCTAAATCAAAAACGTACGCAGCACCAGATGCATCACCATTGTCATCACGATGAGGCACTGCCACTATCGCTGTATTATCTGAGAAGGCTATATTCCAACCAAATCGGTCTTCTGGCACACCATCACTGGCCACTATTTTTGATCTATAACGCCATAAACCACGCTCTTTTTTGAATACGTACAGCGCCCCGGCATTACTGCCATTCACGTCATGGTGCATAGCACTAATTAAGGCGGTCTCTTTATTTAATGCCACTCCCCGAGCAAACCGGTCATCCGCTTTACCGTCCGGTGCGACTAACTTTTGTGTTTGAATCCACTTGCCTTTTACTCGTTCAAATATATAGGCCGAGCCCGCATCAGTGCCTATGCCCTCAACGTCGTCTCTTCTAGCTGAGATCAATGCCGTATAGCCAAGCAAGGCCACTCTCACGCCAAAAATATCGACTTTTTCGCCATCTGTTGCCGTTAGCTTGGCTTGGTGATGCCAGTTTTTTCCATCAAATACGTAAGCATATACCGCCCCCGCCTGCTCGGCTTTTTCATCATGTAGATCAGCACCAACCAAAATCGTATCGCCGTCGATCGCAACACTTATTCCGAATAAATCACCATCAGCACCATCTTTTGCTGTGAGTTTAGTATGAAAACGCCATGCACCTTTATCTCGTATGTAGACATAAACAGCACCTGAGTCATGCTCAGGTGCATCACTGTGTGGTGCGCCTATCACGAGAAAGCGTTCTGTCAGCGCAATACTTTGACCAAAAGCATCTCCTGATTTGCCATCATTCGCTGTTAATATTTGTTTTTGTGACCAAGAGTTAACTTCTTTCTCAAAGACAAACACTGCGCCTGCATCTTCACCTTTATCGTCTCTTTTAATAACACCCAACATGGCTATATCATTTTTCAATGCCACGTTACCGCCAAATGTATCATTGGCATACGCTGGCTTAGCGACTAATTTGGCCTGTTGTTGCCAACCACCAGCGTTCAAGGAATACACATAGGCAGCCCCAGCATCTTGGGTACTTTTAGCATCCGCTTTGTGTGCACCAACGAGGGCGGTGGTGCCATCAATAGCAACACTAAAGCCAAACTGATCGCCTGTTTTAGCATCATCAGGTAACAATTTTTGCTGCTTAGCATAACTTTGGCACGTTATTATCG
>NZ_JAGJEF010000083.1:0-19228 GCF_018100875.1 Pseudoalteromonas sp. MMG012 | reverse complement strand
ATAAAAGGTTTGTCTATTTTATTGCGTAGTCTACTTACATGGGTTTGTACGAGACTGGTTTTGGGGTCAAAACTGAATCCCCACACTTGTTCAAGTAGCATGGTTTTTGTGACTAATTGCTTAGGATTGAGCATGAGGTACTCTAAAATTTGATATTCTTTGGGCATTAAGTCAATGTGTGTATCCGCACGCTTTACTTGTCTGGTGGTACGCTCTAACGTTAGGTCAGCAACGACTAATTCAAGTGCCTTAGGTGTCAACGGTTGACGGCGAGTAAGGGCTTTTAAGCGTGCGTAAAGCTCAGAAAATGCGAATGGTTTCACAAGGTAATCATCTGCGCCAGCATTTAGCCCTGCGACTCGGTCTGATGTTTCACTGAGCGCCGTCAGCATAATAATAGGCGTCACTATTTTACTCTGCCTAAGAATACGTACCGCATCCAAGCCATCCATACTAGGTAGCAAACGGTCAAAAATAATTACGTCGAATGGGTGTGTAGATGCACTCAGCAAAGCCTGTTCGGCATTATCACAGTGAGTGGCTGAATCGCCACTTTGTTCTAATCCGCGCGCGATAAATTGGGCGGTGTCTAAGTCATCTTCAACAATTAATACTTTCATTCAATATACCAGAGTCAGTCTAACGGCAACGTCTATGACTAAAGCATATCGTAAATTAGCGTAAGCATCAGATACAATTTTGTAAGAAAAGCGTGCCACATATACAGTGGCACGAGAAAATAAGATGATTAAAACTGAGTGTTATTTATGAGCCAGTGGGCTTTTGTAGCCATCGGGTTTTAAGGCCAATACATCACAATCGAGACTATCAATAACATGTTCTGCGGTGTTTCCTACCAGCGCAGCACTTAATCCAGTGCGCCCAACGGTACCGATAACGACAAGTTCTGAGCCTTTCTCACCGGCAACGTAGGGAATAACATCTTCTGGTAACCCTTCTTTAACTTCGCACTCTGAACGCGCAATATTGAATGAATCGGCTAAGGAAAATGTCTCATCTTCATGATGCTTTTTAACTGCTTCATTGTATTGCGAAGGGTTGAACTCAGGGATCTCTATTGCAATATTGACAGGGGTAGCGGGGTAGGTGTTAACGAGGCTCAGTTGGGCATTGGCAAGTTGGCAAATAAATTGTGCATCACTAATAATGCGTTTATTCAATGCTTGATGTTGTTCGTTATCACTAACGGCATTAACAGCCGCTAATATATGGCCTTCTTCTGGCCATTCATGATCTTTAACAAGCAGCACCGGGCTTGGACATTTTCGTATTAAATGCCAGTCAGTTGGCGTGAAAATAACCGATTTTAAAGTGTCGTGTTGGTGGGTGCTTTTTATCACTATATCGTACCCGTCATCAATCACGGTGTTAATAATGGCTTCATAAGGGCGGTTATGCCACAACACTAAGCTATGCACATCAATATTTTCAATACTAGAGAGCAAATCATTGATCCACGCTTCTCTGTCTTTTATGACGGCGGCACGCATTGCTTCACGTTCATCTTTTGAGAGCATTGTGGTCATTTCATATGAGAAATCATATATCGACAAGAAGGCGGTGATCTGTGCCCCTGTTTTTTTTGCTAATGAAAGAGCACGTTGCAAACTATTTTGCTGTGCTTTGGTTGGATCGATAACGGCAAGAATGCGTTTTATTTTATCCATTATGAACTCCTTAACATACTTTATCAGCTAAACCAGTTACGTTAAGTGTAACTGATTTAGCGTAAGGTGAAAGTCGTTATTGAGAATTCATTGCCCTAGATCAAACCGCTATCGCTGCTGTTTTAGCTAATTCAGGGATATTTAAGATAGTAATAAACTTACCTTCAACTTTAATGAGATTGGCTTTTTGGAAGCGGCTCAATAAACGGCTTATCGTTTCAACCGTAAGCCCTAAATAGTTACCAATTTCTCCTCGAGTCATGGTAAAGCGGAATTCTTTACGTGAAAAGCCTCGCTCACCAAACCGGTTTGACAAATTATATATAAACGTAGCGAGTCGTTCTTCAGCCGTTTTTTTGTTTAGCAGTAATAGCATTTCTTGATCATAGTTAATTTCGTTACTCATTAAGCGCATGATCTGCTGGCGCAATTTAGGTAGCTTACCGGCGAGTTCGTCCAGTGTATCAAATGGGATCTCACACACCATTGACGTTTCTAGTGCCTGAGCAAAACTTTGGTGCTGCATTTTGTTGATGGCATCAAATCCGACTAAATCACCCGCTAGGTGGAAGCCGGTTATTTGCTCATCACCTTGTTCTGATAGTGTATAAGATTTAAAAGACCCAGAGCGTACAGCGAATATGGCATTCAGCTTCGCGCCAGATTCAAACAAATAATCGCCTTTATGTAATGGTTTCTTACGCTCGATAATTTCATCTAGTTTATCCATTTCACTGCCATTTAAGGTAAATGGTAAACATAGTTGGCTGATACTACAGTCATTACAACTGATGGTGCATTGACTTTTCGAACGTTGTTGATTATTTAAATCCATAATAAATCCATTAAAATATGACGCTGAGACTAGGTTAATGTACTAATCTATCGGATGCAATGATTAGTAGATAGATTCCATACCAGATAAAAATACTACCTAGCGCCCACCTAATAAGCGTGTGGTTTAAAAAGCGGCTAAGCTGTTGTGCCGATTGTCCAACAATGAGCATCGAAGGCAAAGTACCCAGTGCAAAGCTCAACATAATGGCACTGCCATACCATGGAGTAGGAGCTAGCAAAGTCCATGTGAGTGCTGAATATACCAGTCCACAAGGTAGCCAACCCCATAGCATGCCGTAGAGTAAAGTTTTAGAGTATGTATTAATAGGGAGTAAATGTTTGTTCAGTTTCACCAAGTGCTGCCAAAGAACGGTTTTTCCAGCTTGTTCTAGCCACTTTAATGAACTGGCGAGGCGCATAACATAAAGCCCAACCAATATCATGAATACCCCACTGAATATCTTTAAGCTCAGCGCGAATTCGGTGTTTTGTTTTGCAAATGAGTTCCCTAATGACGCCACTAACGCACCGGCTACCATATAACTTATCGCTCGGCCTAAGTTGTAAGTAAGCCCGACGCTAATAGGTTTGAGTGTTGAATTAGCCATTTGTAGGCTTGAAGCAATACCACCGCACATCACAATACAGTGGCCACTGCCAACTAATCCCATAATAAACGCACCAAATAAACTAATCTCTGTCATTGGCATTTTGATGCTGTTCTTTGTCATCTTCAAACAAAATGCTGTGACCTTGTTTATTTAAGTCAGAAAATTGTTCACTTTTAACTGCCCAAAAGAAGATACCAATGGCAATAATGACAAATAAAATAGCGATGGGAATTAAAATGTAAATGATGCTCATAGCTTTAATAACCTCAATGAATTACCTATCACAATAATTGAGCTGGCCGACATACCGATGACCGCGACCCATGGTGGGACCATACCAAGAGCAGCCAGTGGCAAGATTGAACCGTTATATAACAAGGAAATGGTCAAATTTTGCTTCACGATACGGCGGGTTTGCAGTGCAATTTTTTGCAACTGCAAAATGGCATTTAGATCACTCTTTAACAATACCACATCGGCGGTGTTTTTTGATATGTCTGCGCCGGTTTCCATCGCGATAGAAAGGTGAGCACTGTTAAACACAGGGCTATCGTTGACGCCATCGCCCACCATAGCCACAATTTCGCCTTTGTTAGACCAAGCATCAACGGCAAGCTGTTTGTCTTTTGGTGAGCAGCTACTTTGCTGTGAGTCAAGGTTCAGGGTATCAGTGAGTTTCGCACCGGCATCAGAGCTGTCTCCGGTTAACAAGTGACAACTTAAGCCATTGTGTTGCAGCTGAGCGATGACATCTTTAGCATTATTTCTAACCTTGTCATTGAAATAAAAGTCAGCAATGGCTTGTTCATCTATATATAAAGTTGCTTGCGCATTGGAACGCTGCTGTTGGTGCCAGCCACTTTTTCCTATTGCCAGTGTTTGCTCGCCCAATGACGCGCTGATCCCTTTACCGGTATGCACTTCTATGTTTTTTAGCTCATGATGGGTGTTTAAGTGTTCATTGAATGCGGCTGCAATAGGGTGTTCTGAGTACTTTTCTAAGCTGGCGGCTAAGGAAAGTACCTCGTTTTCGCTATAAGCACTATTGTGTAATACCACTTTATCTATCGAAAAATGCCCTTCAGTTAAGGTGCCTGTTTTGTCAAAGGCAACCCGAGTGAGTTTTGTGAGTGTTTCTAGCACATGGGCTTCTTTTATTAATACACCTTTTTTGGTTAGCGTGGCGACAGCACAGGTTAATGCGGTCGGAATTGCTAAGCTCAGTGCACACGGGCAGGTTGCTACTAAGACTGAAATAGTGATCCAGAATGCTTGTTCCGGTGAAACAGGGTACCAGCCAATCGCTGTGATAGAGGCAAATATTAATAGGCAAGCGACGAACCATTGTGCCACTTTGTCTGTTACTTCAACCAGCTTTGGGCGCTTAGACAGTGCAGAGTGTTGCAATTTAATAATTTGATTAAGTAGGGTGTTTTGCCCCACTTTATTAATTTTTATGCTAACGACGCCATCGTGATTCACTGTACCGGCAAACACTTGTTGACCAAGGTACTTTTTCACAGGTAAATGCTCACCGGTCATCATTGATTCATCAACGGTGGTGGTGCCAGCGATGATGATTCCGTCAGCGGCAATGGTTTCGCCGGCTTTGATTAACACGCGGTCATTTAATTGCAAATTTTTAGCTGCAACAATAGACTCATCATCTTTTTCATCCAGTTTTCGGGCTGTGAGTGGTAATAGTTTTTGTAAATTAGCGGTAAATTCGCTGGCTTTTAAACGCGCTCTAAATTCGAGATATTTACCCAATAAAAGTAAGAAGGTAAACATACAAATAGACTCGAAATACACTTCACCCACTTCCATAACAGTGGCATAACAACTCGCTGCATAGGCGCCAAAAATGGCCAGGGAAACGGGTAAGTCCATGTTGAGTTGTTTAGCTCTGAGACCTTTGATTGCATTGGTTAAAAACGGCAAAGCGGAATACAAAATAACAGGAGAGGCCAGTATCAGGCTGATCCAGCGAAAATACTGTTCAAAATCTTCTTCCATTCCTGAGAACATGCCAAAGTACATGGCAAATGCAAACATCATGACTTGCATCGTCATTAAGCCTGCTACGCCTAAACGACGAATGTAGGCTTTGGCTGTCGCTTGTTTTTGGCTTGCTTCTTCATCTGCTTGGAATGGGTAGGCTTTATAGCCGATATGCATTAATGCTTGAATAATATCACTGAGTAAAGTGTGTTCTTTATCCCACAAGATCATGGCGCGATGAGTTGATGTATTTACATCGACGCGGTTGACGCCTTGTAGTGCCAATAATTGCTTTTCTATCAGCCATGCACATGCCGCACAGCTGATCCCTTCAACACTGAGCAACACTTCTGACAGATCACCACTGTCAGAGACAAAATCAGATTGGATATCTTGATTGTCGTAGCTTTTAATCAGTGTGAGTTGTTCAGGGATTAACTCATCAACTTTACCGGCACTTTCAGTACGAAATTTGTAATAGTCACTCATACCTTGAGCAACGATGGTTTCAGCAACAGCTTGACAGCCAATGCAACACACTGGGTGTTGCTGGCTATCAAATAGCACCGTTTCATTAAACCCTTTTGGGACGGGCTCTAAGCAATGGAAACACGCTTTTGACATGGTGACTACTTATATTCTGGTGATATTTTTATGATTGTGTCGCTAGGTAGTTGTAAGTTTTCTTTGAGTTTCCAACTGCCATCCATAGGCTCAAGAAAAACCGTATAGGCCCCTTGTTCAATTGAATCTAATACGGCGGTAAATTCGCCATTGGCATTGGCGAGTAAGTTGGTACTGAAATCGTATTTTTTGATTGTTCGGTGATAAAACGACGCTTTTAATGCATTTACCTTGCTGGCGTCACCTTTTGTAAAATGAAACTTGATGGTATCAGCTGTGACTTGTAAATCTCCGTGTAAATAGAGCGCTTTGGCTTTATCGAACTTTGTGAGCTCAAGGTTAATTGCTTTACCTTTTTTGTAGTAGTCATCAACGACCATATCTGGGCCATTACCAACAGCAAAAACCACTAACCCAATACAGGCAATGATGGTAACAACAGGAAAGAACATTAAAAACCAAGGCCAAAAGTTTTTATACCACGGGGTAGGATTCATAACGACTCAAAGACTTAAAAAGTGTGTAGGTATTTTATCTTATTTGCGGTGAAAAACCTAAAAAAAAGCCTCCAAATGGAGGCTTTTTTGATCTCGATTAACTCGTTATAATTTATTGATTATTTTGCGATAAGCTATAAACATAAGCGGTTAATAAGTGAACTTTATCTTCACCTAAGATCTCTTTCCATGCTGGCATTACACCGGCACGACCATGGTTAAGCGTTTCTTCAACTGCGCGCTTAGAGCCACCATATAACCAAACATTGTCTGTGAGGTTAGGCGCACCAAATGGCAGGTTATGGGCAACAGAGCCTTTACCGTCCATACCGTGACAGGCTGCACACATTGCGAACTTAGCTTTACCTGCATCAGCGTCTTTTTGGTTTACTTTACGACCCGAAAGGCTCAGCACGAATGCAGTCATTTCTTCAACGCCTTGTTCACCAAGTGCATCTTTCCAACCCGGCATTGCTGCAACACGACCGTTAAGCAGTGTTTCTTTGATTTGGTCCGGCTTGCCGCCGTATAACCAATCATTGTCGGTTAGATTAGGAAAGCCCATTCCACCGCGAGCATCAGAACCGTGACATTGTGCACAGTTTTGTGCAAACAAACGTTGGCCAATCTCAAGTGCTTTTTCGTCTTTAGCCAATGTTACAACATCTTGCTTTGCAAATGCTTCAAAGATAGGACCAAAACGCTCTTGTGCATATTCAACTTCTTTGTCTAGTTGCACCCAATGGCCATTTTCTTGAGCCGCTAAAACTGCCGCCTTAGATTCTTCCATTGATTTAACGCCCTGGTTTGAGCTAGTCCAATTAAGCAAACCTGCGAAATTACCAAGACCAGGGTAGGCTGCAAGGTAATAAACAGACCAAACAAAGGTTGCGAAGAACATGTAGGTCCACCATTTAGGGAGTGGGTTGTTCAGTTCTTCAATACCATCAAACTCGTGACCACAGCTTTCACCTTCTTCAACACCTGCATAGTTTTTCAGGTTCCAAAGTAGTAGGCCTAAGATCAGAGCAAGACACGCAAGGGTTAATACAATTACCCAAATACTCCAAAAGCTAGTCATTTTTCAGACTCCTTTTCCTCGTTAGAGATTGTGCTGTCGTGCTTTTTCTCGTCTTCGAAAATCGCATTTGCCGCGCTGTCGAATCGATTTTTTGAGCGTTTACTGTATGCCCAGCCAACAATCACAATAAATAGTACCAAAATTATCAGAGTCAAAATGCCTCTGTATGTGCCGTAATCCATAATAATTACTTCAAATGTGTGCCAAGTTGCTGAAGGTATGCAATTAGGGCTTGCATTTCGGTTGCACCAGTGCCGTTATTCATAGAATCGACTTTAGCGATTTGAGCTAATAGCTCATTATCATCGCCGTAACCTTTTCCATCATACTTGGGTGATGCTTTATCAATACCAAAATTGTCACGGAAGATTTGCAGCTTCTTAAGGGTAAGAGAGGTATCTACCTTTGTGCTGTCTAACCATGGATAACCTGGCATATTTGATTCTGGAACTACTGAACGAGGATCCATCAAATGGGCATAATGCCAATCATCAGAATAGCGTTCGCCAACACGTGCTAAGTCAGGACCAGTACGCTTAGAGCCCCACTGGAATGGGTGATCCCATACTGATTCACCAGCAACTGAGTAGTGACCATAACGTTCAACTTCATCACGAAACGGGCGGATCATTTGCGAGTGACAGTTATAACAGCCTTCACGCACATAAATATCACGACCTTCCATTTCCAATGCAGTTAATGGGCGTAAGCCATCAACAGGTTTCGTTGTGTCTTCTTGGAACATAAGTGGCGTAATTTCTACCAGTGCACCAAAGCTGATCGCAAAAACAGTCAGTATGGCCATTAGGCCGACGTTCTTTTCTACGATTTCATGTTTGTTGGCTGAATTTTTATTGCTCATATTCTACACCCCTTAAGCCATTTTTGTGTGTGCATCAGTAGCAAGGGTGCCACTTTTAGCACTCACTGTGCGGAACACGTTGTATGCCATAACCAGCATACCAATTACGATGAATACACCGCCAAGGAATCGCATTATGTAGAACGGTTTAGACGCTTCAAGTGATTGTACAAAGCTATACATCAATGTACCGTCAGCATTTACCGCACGCCACATAAGGCCTTGCATTACACCTGAGATCCACATTGCAACGATGTATAAAACAACACCAACAGTGTGTAGCCAGAAGTGGGTGTTAACAAGCTTAACGCTGAACATGTTATCGTGACCAAATAGTGCAGGGATCAAGTGATAAATAGCACCGATAGAGATCATAGCAACCCAACCAAGGGCACCTGAATGTACGTGACCAACAGTCCAATCAGTGTAGTGAGACAATGCGTTCACTGATTTAATAGCCATCATTGGACCTTCAAACGTCGACATACCGTAAAACGATAGAGAGACAACTAAGAAGCGCAATACCGGATCGGTACGAAGTTTATGCCATGCTCCTGAAAGTGTCATAATACCGTTGATCATCCCGCCCCATGAAGGTACGAATAAGATAACAGACATTACCATTCCTAAAGACTGCGTCCAGTCTGGCAGCGCGGTGTAATGAAGGTGGTGAGGGCCAGCCCAAATGTAAAGAGAAACCAATGCCCAGAAGTGAACAACTGACAAACGGTAAGAATATACAGGACGGCCTGCTTGTTTTGGTACGAAGTAGTACATCATACCTAGGAAACCAGCAGTTAATAAGAAGCCTACCGCGTTATGACCATACCACCACTGCACCATGGCATCGACGGCGCCGGCATAAATTGAGTATGATTTAGTTAACGATACAGGCACAGCCATACTGTTCACGATGTGAAGTACAGCAACCGTAATAATGAAACCAGCGTAGAACCAGTTAGCTACGTAGATATGAGACACTTTACGCTTGATCAATGTACCAAAGAAAACAACCGCATAAGTGATCCAAACAACCGCAATTGCGATATCAATTGGCCACTCTAGCTCAGCATATTCTTTTGACGATGTAATACCAAGAGGAAGCGTAATAGCTGCCGAGACAATGATTGCTTGCCAACCCCAAAAGGTGAACGAAGCGAGTTTGTCGGAGAAAAGTCGCGTTTGACACGTACGTTGCACAACATAATAAGATGTTGCGAAAAGTGCACTAGTACCAAATGCGAATATGACTGCGTTCGTGTGTAACGGACGAAGTCGTGAGTATGTTAACCATGGTGTATCAAAGTTCAATGCTGGCCAAGCGAGTTGGGCAGCAATTAGAACACCAACACCCATGCCAACGATGCCCCAAATCACTGTCATGATAGCGAATTGGCGTACAACTTTATAATTGTACTCAGTTTGTGATGCTACTGTCTGGCTCATTTTCTGGATTCCGCTGCAATTAATGCGATTAGAAATGAATTACCTGCATAAACAGGCCCTGCTTTATATTTCAACAAGCTTGATTCAAAATAAAATTGCTTGACAATTACATTTCAAACCAACCTGAGAAACCCTTATTTTTGCAAGGAAATAATAATTTTTTTGCAAAAAAAAAGATACCTCAAACGCATAAAATTATGACATCAATCAAATTTTGCCCCATTCTTTGTTCAGTTATTCATCATTGTAGCGCAATAATAAAATCTGCATTACTATGCATCAGTTTTTATCGTCTAAATTAGGATAAATAATGCTCAAATTGTGGTTTTGCGTACTTGCCGTGTTGAGTTTTGTGAGCGCATGCTCTGACCCTACAGCTATTATACATGAAAGTTCAGAAAAAAGTGAAAGCTTAAGTAAAATAGAAAATTGTATAAGACAATCGCCTTGCTTACAGAGCAATGGAGTACGACTTTGGTATTCATCAACAGTGATAAAAGGTGAAGAAGAGATTGACGTGACTCTAGAGTTACCGCAAGGCAACACGATTGACTCTGCTTTTTTAGCTGGGGAAGACATGAACATGGGCTATATTCCTGTTTTCTTTGAACAACAAGAGGGTGGTGTGTTTCATGCAACAACCATGGTCGGGCTATGCACTACGCAGTTGATGCAGTGGAAGCTGACCATTAAAATAGTCGATAATAAGAAACAGGAACAGTCATTGGCTTTTCCTTTATATGTGATTTTGTAGTGGATAGAGAGAGAAAATGAATAAGGGCCATGTAATAGAGCATATTAAATTTGCATTAGAGGCAAAATTGGCACAAGCGAAACAAGCAGCCGACAGTGCACATCAAGATGCAACCCATGAACAAAGTGCAGCAGAAACGCAGTATGACTCGTTAAGCATTGAGTCAGGCTATTTAGCGCATGGTCAAAGTGAGCGGGTGAATGATATTCATAAATCTATTGTTTTTTTTGCCCATAGTTTTAATCAAGACGCTGAAAAACAGGCAAAAGAAGGGAGCCTTGTGCAACTGATTGATATGGATGATGAGGTACACTGGTTTTACTTAGGCCCATCTGAAGGCGGGTTAAAAGTGACTATTCAGCAACAAAATATATTGGTTATTACACATGCCTCACCAATAGGGCGGGTTTTGTTCACGAAACAACTCGGCGATGAGGTTGTATTAACGGTAGGCGAGTGCACCAAGTATTTTGAAGTAGAGGCTATTTTATAGTCATTTAAGTGTAAAGTTTACGAATTGTTGGCCGATATTTGAGATATAACCCGTTATTAGGCAGTTTAATCGCAAGGAAACAGCGATGCGTATTCAGTATCCCTTCGCCAGTCAGAATCAAGTTAATCAGAGTCAAATTAGTCGGGGTCAAGCTATCAAGTTAGAAATGACCCCGATTACGGTGTCGAAAGAAGACCGAGCTTTACTTGATAGTGAAGTAGAAAAACAAAATAAAAATAGTCTGACTACAACTCAACGCGACGTTGCCATCATAAAAAATGAAGCGCCCGAAATAGGATCAAAGCTTTATTTCTCAGGCTATCAGCCCAAATTGACGATTGATCTATCAGCCCCAGGTAGTGAAAGACAATATCAATACGGCGAGTTAGATAATAAACAACATATAGACGCGTTTTTAGATCAGCTGGACAGATTAAGTCCAGATCAGCGCAATATCATGAAACTGTTCTGCACAACTAAATCAGGACACTATTCTTAAGGAATTTTGTTCATACTCTACTGGCGACAGATCACCATTAGCCGTATGAAGCCTTTCTAAGTTGTAATAGCGCATATACGCCATCACATCATTTCTCATATGCTCACGAGTTGGCTGTGGCACTTTCAACAGTAATATTTAAACTGACACCCATCCTAAATTGACTGTTTTTCATTCATCACCTATCTTTTAAATTCAGCTTAAAAGATAGGCAATTCTCTCATGGCTACAGCACGAAAAAGACAAGTGAGTTTAACTGATACCAAATACTACCATTGTATTTCACGGTGTGTTCGCCGTGCTTATTTGTGTGGTGAAGATAAGGTAACAGGTCAATCGTATGAGCACAGAAGAGGCTGGATAGAAGATAAACTACTTGAACTTGCCAAAGTGTTTTGTATTGATGTGTGTGCGTATGCGGTGATGAGCAACCATACGCATACTGTGCTGCATGTAGATGATATAAAAGCTAAAAGACTGAGTGATAAAGCGGTTATCATCAGATGGCATAAGCTGTTTAAAGGCACCATACTGTCTCATAAGTACATTCAAGGTGAGCGGCTAGACTCAGCGCAGCAATACTTTTTAAATAAAGACATTGAACAATTTAGAGAACGCTTATCGAGTATCAGTTGGTTTATGCGGGTACTGAATGAAAGCATTGCCCGAAAAGCGAATAAAGAAGATAACTGTACGGGTCGATTTTGGGAAGGCCGTTTTAAATCACAAGCCTTACTTGATGAAGCGGCACTGGCAGCCTGTATGGCGTATGTTGATTTAAACCCAGTTAGAGCCAAAATGGCTGATACACCCGAAACCTCAGACTACACCAGTGTAAAAACTCGCTGTGAACATGCCAAAGAAGGCAAGCAACCTAAACAATTAGCGCGTTTTGCAGGTAGCCCCCGAAAGCACATGCCCAAAGGTATACCTTTTGAATTAAAGTCCTACTTAGAACTGGTAGAATTAACTGGCCGATATATGCGAACAGACAAGCGCGGTGCTATCAACCCAATCAACTCCCCAATTTTAGACAGGCTCAACATCGCCCCAGAAAACTGGTTAAAACTCACCATACAGTTTACTAAAGTATTCCATGGCGCAGTAGGGCGACCTCAAAAGCTTGATAATTATTGTGCGAGCCTAGAAATAAAACGGCGAGCTAATTACAAGCAGTGTGAAAAGTTACTAGCTTAACTTTTAGGCCATTAAGGTAATCTCTAGATATCCAATACATCATGGTTTGGTGGGTTAGCAGTGTCTTTTGGATGCGTATAAGTTCAGTTTTTTGTATTTTTGAGCTTATAGTGCATGTAGTTAATTGAACATTGCCTGCTTATTGGTTTTAGTTTTTTGAATGGGTGTCACTGTCCGTTTTGCGTTATTGGGCAAATTCGCTTATCCAGAGCTGAGGTTATTTACATTGATAACTTACTGATATTAATTTACTGAGCAGGAAAGGTACGTATACGTTTTTGTCGTAAAGGACCTTTGTACGAGTGAGAAATAGGGTAAGCGGCAGGAATAACCTTTTTATAAAGTGCCTTAGTGTGTTTAGGTCTAACTTTTCTTCATGTTTACTGTTCAACTTTTCTATCATTTAACACTTTTCTCATGGAAGTTCTACTGTTCTTGTCAAATGTAAGTTTTCATGCCGTTGATTTTAAAGCTTATTATTTTTTAAGATGGTTTAAGATTTACTAAGGATAATTCACAATGACTTTGGTTATAGCAGTGTTAGTTTGTGGGGGTTTTAGCATTGGGCGGTCGGCTTACGATCATTTTTTGCTTAAGCATCTCCATTTTTGTCAGCCTGATTACATACGCTTACGCGGTCACTAATTACACGCCAAAGCAATGAGTAAGTAAAAGCAGAACGAGAATGTTTTATTGGCTAGGTTTACGCATAGAAAAATATTATGTGGGCCTACAACAGGAATTGCTATTATGATTAAAAAGTTGTTTAGTAAACGGTGCTGCGCAATTGCAGTGGCATCGGTATTTTCCACTGCGGCATACAGTGCCAGTATCACCATTAGTGATGCTGCGATAGAGCGTTTTGATATTACTCAAAGCAGTTTAAAAAGCAGCATAAGTAACTGGGTAGAAGGAAGGTACCTACCGTACACCAATGATGGTAATCATTTTTCTATTACAATCAATGGACTGAGTACTGTAGTAACAGAGGAACCAAATATAAATTGCAATTACTGGGTAGCCCTTAAACATCTAGACGGTGTGCCATTTGCTATTTTGTCTGCGAGTAACAATAAATGTGGGGGGATAGGCCGGGTCGTTTATAGCGAAGAAGCTAAAAATCTCGGGGGAGAAAAACATATTCGAGTAGGTGGTTATGCTTACACTGATAAAGACACGATTGTGATCAGCAAAGCCTCGGATCCAGAACAAATCGCGACTGTTTTCTCCAGTGGTACAAAGTATCTATATTTTGGAGAGCAGAATGCCCAGACTGACGAGCTAGCACAATTTGAGATAGAAGTTGTTGATCCTCAATATGATAAGGTACGACTGAGATTACGACATAATATTGGCAGCTTATCTGATAAGTACCTCACTCGTATTGGGGGCAAATTAACTGTTTCACCAACAACAGCGCCAACCGGTGAACAATCGGTATTCAAAATTGGTTTTTTTAATGACACGCAAGCAAACACAGGCATTCAGCTTACAGCGGACGATGGCAGGTCTGTAGTTGAAAGCGTTTATGAGAGCTCCTCCTTGTGGCTACGTAGCACCGACCACACAGCACTAACGTTCTCAACTTTGCATCACCTTAGTGGCATTAACAATGTGCCAAATATTCATGGCAAAGATCCAGAGAGCTTACAGCTTGCACAAAAAGCAACCGTTGCTGATTTTGAATCGTTTCATGCGCCTTTAAAAGAGCAAGACTACCCTGAAAATTTGACGTTTAGGATCAATGAAGTGCCTGATATGGCGCAAACGCAGAGCTACTTTGACGATACAAACTCGCTATTTTTAGAATCAAGTCATCAAGATGTTCGCGTTATGCTTGATAAAATTAAGTATCAAAGCAAAGTAATTGGCGCTGACTATGTTTATCCGATGCAATCGGTAATCACTGTTGAGAACAAGAAGGGGGACCAGTTTCAAATATACGATAGTCGCTTTATGACACCTACCGAGTGGGAACAGCTTAAAAATCTCGCCGTGTCAGCGACTGGCAACAGAGAACCAGGTTCCGTGACGGATTTAAGTTCTATGGTATTACCTACTTATATAGACAAAGATCACTTAACTTATTTGGCAGATACGCGCTGTAAAACAACGGGTAACGTTTCATATGTGAAGCAGACTGATAGCTGTGTTTCTTATGGGGCTGATTTTAATGATCTACAAACCAATGAATTTACACCACGTTTTATAGTGGCTAAGTTACCAACACGTGTCAGTGCAGACAAAGTGCAAAATTTTAGCCATAAGCGTATGGTTTCAGCTGCTTCAGCCGTCTATAAACAAGCACAAAATTATCTGTTGTCAGATAAGTTCTTACAACGAAAAATGGACTTAGATGCCATTGAATATCTCGGTTACTTAGCGACTGTCGGGTTATCGGGTGAAGAGAAAAAGCAGTTTCGCTCATACCTGTCTGACACCTTAAACACCGACGCATTAGCGGCCATGCGCCCTGCAGCCGAAAGTTTTCCTTTAGTACACAATGTGTACTTAAGTCAGTATGTTAATGGTACCGATTGGTTTAAAGAAATTGAGTCTCGTCATTACGATTTATCCATGGGTATCTATAAGCCATATTTGAGTACCTTCGCGTTTGAGGCTTTTGCGACGATGCCCGAACACGCCAACTACACCGCCTCACCTTATTCATTGCTCCCTGCTTATAATGCACCGTTGGTGATTTTTGGCACTATGGCGGCGGCATTGCAAACTATAGAAAAATTGCAGGGGCGAGATGCCGCGCATAGCTTTTATGCGAAAAATGGTCAAAATTATCACAAATTGTATAAAGCCTCTTCTCTAATACTGAATCAGTATGGTCAAAAGTGGATCCCCGCTAACGATAGACCGTTAAGAAGAGAATCAATAATTTATCACGCAGCTTATGAATATGCGCAACGTTCGTATGACTTTCCAAATGAAGTGTTGCAGTCTTTTTGTGAGTTAGATGATGCAAACAAAAAGGTCAAATTAACGGAAGATACATTGGCTGATTGCGGCTTAGCTCAATTACATAATGAAGAAACTGATATCTCAGGCATTAAAAAACGCCAAATAGCACGCTTTATGCGCGTAGAAAAAACACATATCTCAGGCGGTTGGGACGAAATATTATTGCCTTTGATTGGTGGACCATTGTTGGATTATGTATTTACAGGCTCACTATTTGGTGAAGAGTTTGATGGATTGCTTGAGGAGCTTGGAACAACGGATGCAAGCGAGATCGAGTTAGACACGGTTGGAAGTGAAGAGAGCGCAGAAGAGACAGCAGAAGGGTCTGCAACAACAGAGTTGGGTGAAGAGTTGTCTGAAACGCGTTTTAGCCAAATTTGCCCTGTTTAGCCATTTGATTATTAAGGTTTTTATTATGTATGTAAGATTATTTTTAGTTGCTTTCTTTTACTTAATGTCTTCTGTAGCGTTTGCAGCAGGCGGGGAGGGAGCATGTGCACTGCCCAATGCCGGCGAAGAAATAGCAGAGCAAGGTATTACCGGTAATACTGAACTTGATGAAGATGAAACATTTAAAAAAGCGGTGTCTCTGGAAGGCCAGTATTGGTCGATAAGGCGAAGCAGAACCGATCTGGCGCGACTTAGTGGCAAAAGAACGCAAAATGCGGCCGCATATGCTAGAGCTAAAATGAGTGTTAACGATGAACTGTTACAAACTGATGGAAGCATTAATATTAATGTTAAATATGCTCAGGTGAAAAATGAAAGTTGGATCACGACAGTGAGTTCTGAGGCGCCAGGAGAAACAAGATATCGCATAAATAACATTCAAAAATACATGGAAAAAGTAGAAGCGGAATATGCAAGTGTAGATAACAAATTAAACGACATCACAAGAAAATATATTGCGGAGTATTTACAGGCCAATGAGGCCGGAGGTAGCGACCTTTTGTTAAACGAATTGAGTGGCTTGCCAGGAATGCATGCCGAAGTACAAGCGTTTAATAGGATCGTATACCTAGCTGAAAAGGAAGGTGTTACCCTGACTGAGCAAGAGTTAAAAAAGATTACAATTGCAACGGTTCGAGTGTCTAAAGACCCAGTTAAAACTGGCGCTGATTTTGTCGCTTGTCCAAATTGCTCAGGCATTTTAAACGGCGCAGGTGTGAATATCATCACGGATAATCTGCCTAATTAATATTGTATGTTAATTAACAACAGAGTGTTGCTAGGAATGCTTTAAGTGATTTGTTTGCAACGTTTTACTGCCCTTTGACAGCACGGTGTGTACACTGTGCTTTTTTGTATGGAGATGATAGTCATTTAGCATGAGGGAGCTAGGAGTAACTTTGATCAGGCAAGGAAGTGGGGAGCGGGAAATTCTGATAATGAAGTAGCTGAATAGTGTACTTACGCAAGCTTTACGCAGAACAACAAGTTTTATCCCGACAAGCGGCAGAAAAGGATGTTAAATGATATAAAGTAATTGGGCAGTACGGCACTTTTTGCAAACTGTGCCTATTTCGGGTTACATTACAATCAGTTTAACATGGCCATACTTTTAGGCACTGGAGATTGAAGAAGGAAATTATGCATCTTGCTCAATTGAATATAGCCAAAGCGAAATATGCTTTAGAGTCTGAAAATATGGCAGACTTTGTAGATAATTTGGAACCGGTCAATCATCTTGCCGATTTAAGTGAGGGGTTCATCTGGCGTTTGCAAGATGAAACTGGCGATGCGACGCAGATTAAGGCTTTCTCAGACCCTAAAATTATACTAAACATGTCGGTTTGGGCATCAACAGATGCACTTAAGCACTTTATGTTTAAAACGCATCACAAAAGCTTTTTAAGCCGTAAAAAAGAATGGTTTCATCAGCTTCCAGAACAAAGTTATGTACTGTGGTGGATACCGACTGGTCATATACCAACCGTTGAGGAGGCTGTAGATAAATTAATGTACCTTCGTAAAAATGGCGATACGCCATATGCCTTTACATTTAAAAGTCTCTTTAGTTCAACGGAGTATGAAACGCATAAAATTGAAACCTCATAAACCTTGCCAATATCAAACAATAATAATGATTCAGGTTAATATGGTGTTGCTGTTTTAATGAGTATGAGGCTTTAGTTAACAAAACCACAGATAATAAATATTATTATCTTTAAGTGTTGTGAAATATAACCATATAAAATCAACGATAAGGGAAAGGATTATGTGTATAGAAAAATTACTTGTTGGAACGATGTTCGTATTATCCAGTTTATATACCAGCAGTGCGCTTGCTGGCCCTGAAGATAAGGATGCGATATGGCGCGCAGTGCATGAAAACCCACACCGAACAACAAAAGAGATTGAACGAGACCAATACCGCAACCCTGAGCAGGTACTGCGATTTATGGGTATTAAAGACACTTCTGCAGTAGGTGAAGTTGCCCCCGGTGGAAACTGGTATACCCATATTCTGGCTCCTTTACTAAAAGACAAAGGCCGTTATGTTGGTTTGCAGCACAACCCGGAATACTACGGTAAGTGGCCTAAATGGGCTGAAAAATTGGCAGCTTACCCAGATGAAATTAAAAACAATCCTGATTTATATGGCACCAATGCAATTGGGGCTTTTCTTCCTGTAACCAAAGGCTCCGCAGTAGAGCAAGGGTCGTTAGATGTTGTTTTCATTACGCGTACAATGCATAACTGGCAAAATCAAGGGCGATTAGACAATGGTTTAAAGCAGGCAAGGCAACTATTAAAAGAAGGGGGGACGCTGGCCATTGTGCAGCATAGGGAAAATGAAAATTATAAAGGAGATCGGGTATCTGCATCAAAGCGTGGCCGTTGGAAGCAAACAGATCTTGTGAATGTGGTTGAGTCGTTCGGGTTTAAATTAGTCGCCAGCTCTGAAATAAATGCAAACCTGAAAGATACGAAGAACTATGAGAAAGGTGTTTGGACATTACCTCCGAGCCTAGCGTTGAAGGAAAAAGACCAAAAGAAATATATCACCATTGGTGAGTCTGATCGCATGACCTTAAAATTTGTTAAAGCGCAACTCTAAAATAAAAGTTGTTTATTTTTAATTGAGAAATAAAAGTTGTGAGATTTTAAAAATGACAAAGGCGTTTCATATAAGTAGCATGCAAGCGCCTTAATTATTAGAAGTTTGTGTGAAATTTTACCTTTTCACTCGATATTATACCTATCTAATATAAATGATAGTGGGCCATGATAGCTGTTAATTTAAAGCTTAAAGGAAGTAGTGGCGTAGTTAAAAAAACCTACATGATCAAACCTCATTTAAACGTGAAAAGAAAAACTAAAAATTCAATATAATAGTTATATTAAAAATATCAATGCCGCTTCGTATTATCTTTATTTAGCCGCATGATTAACGGAAATACATTAGGGAAAATGACATGAAAAACTTCTTATTTTTGCTACTTATTTGTGTAGCAACACATACGAGTGTGGTTGCAACTGAATTAGTCCTGCCAGAGAGTATGACGAAAGACGACACGGCACTTGCCGCTTCGATGCTACAACTGGCTAAGCAAGTATTAAAGCTATGTGAGCAGTCGGCATGTAATTTAGACAATGACACGCTATTTAGGGTGCAAAGTGCGGCAGGTTTACATGGGAAAGCATTGCTTACACTTGAGCAG
>NZ_JAGJEF010000082.1:0-19780 GCF_018100875.1 Pseudoalteromonas sp. MMG012 | reverse complement strand
GTGCGGCGTATTAAACGGGTTTTGCCCTTTTAAGTCAACTTTTTTTTCAAACTTCTGTTTGATTGAATACTTTTCAAACAAAGCTTTTTATTTCTTAACCGAATTGGCGGAGTTTTAAACAAAGTTATTTGCAATAACATTCGTTAAGTTAACCTCATTATCTGATGAAAACATCCGATATATCGCAAAAACGTAGAGAAAAAACCATCAGACAGTGGTAGGATTGGCGGTATATTAAGCTTAAGTTCGCTATAAGATCGTGTCGCGAAATATCGGAACATTTCATGCAAAATTCTTCATCAATAAAAATAGCGGGGCTACTGCCTCTGATACTTATGATTGCAGTCATCACTGGGGCTATTTGCGCTACAGCGGCCTATATGATGCCAAAAGCAACCATAGTCACGGCACCCAATATACAAAAACAAGCCGACGAACTCGCATTACCGCTTGCCAATATAATGATGAAAACAGGTTTTGGCCAAGCAAAGCAAATTTTACAAGCCATCAAAGAGGGCGCCCCCAATATAGATATCTATCTATATAGCTCAACTGGTATGGCTGAACCCTCTCTGATTTTTCAAACCAGCAATGTTCCCGTGGCCGCGATTTCACAGCAAAAGAAAATCGCCGAAGGTGGCACAATTACAATATATAAACCACTGAAATTAGATGGCCAAGCTATTGGCGAGTTAATTTTACGTCACCACTCAAACGCAGCAACGAAAAGCCCGCTAATAGGGTATATTCTGTTTGTATTGGCACTGATATGTGCTTTTATACTGGCTGTGGTGGCTAAAAAACGTATTGTCTCGCAACTTAATGGTGATACTAAGAAGCTAGAAGCCGAATTAAAGCTTGTCGTTGATAAACAAGACTACCGTGTACATTTAAATAGTGATTTAGGTTTCGGCCTCGAAAGTATTGCGTTTGCTATCAACAATGTTTTACATCAAGTGCAGTCGGTGATTGATAACAATCAAGAATCACAAAAAGAGCTAAAACAATTACAAACTAGCCTTGAAACAGAAGTTCAAGCTCGTACGCTTGCATTAGAAAAGGCCACGCTCAACGCTGAGCGTGCCAATGACGCAAAAACCACATTTTTAGCGACAATGAGCCACGAGATCAGAACACCAATGAATGGCGTAATTGGTACTATCGATCTGCTGCGTCAAACTGAATTAGATGGTGCACAGCACCGATTAACCACGATTATCCGTGATTCAGCGTTTTCTCTGCTAGGGATCTTAGATGACATTTTAGATTTCTCTAAAATTGAAGCCGGCAAACTCCAAATAGACAATAGCGTATTCTCTGTCTCAGAAACAATAGAAGAAGTGGCTCGCGTATTATCATCTGTCGCTAAAAAAAGAAAACTAGACTTGGAACTGGCTATCGCACCTGATATTCCCAATAATCTAGTTGGTGATACCGTCCGCGTCCGCCAAGTTTTGTATAACCTGTGCAGTAACGCAATTAAGTTCACCACCACTGAAGCTAACCGCCAAGGATTTGTCAAAATCAGCGTCGAAGTTGCGCAAAATACATCGGAACATTACACCTTGCGTTTTCGCGTAACGGATAATGGTAAAGGTATGACGCAAACTCAATTACGTGAAATATTTAACCCATTTATTCAGGCTGAAGGGTCTATCACCCGTGAATTTGGGGGCACAGGACTGGGGTTATCAATTTGTAAAAGTCTCATTGAATTAATGCTCGGTTCTATACAGGTAAACAGCGATATTGGTATGGGCAGTGAGTTTGTTGTTGAACTGCCATTTAGCACACAAGGTAAAGTGGAATACGCGCATAAGAGCAAACTTGAGCAACGCAGAGTTGTTGTTCTGACGAACAACAATGACAGGCGTAATATATTGTGTCGTTATTTATCTTTCATGGGCGCAAACACCGTTGCTCTGGGCTCAATGGACGAATTTGATGAGTTTCAATATCAAGAAAAGGTTATTTGGGTTTTAGATGGACTCGAAGGTATGGCTCCGGTCAACGATCAATTACGGTCTTTACTGTATTCATTGGAAAATAACAAACAGCAAGTTATTGTGCTTAGTACTATGGATGAAGCCGCAGTCAATCATCAAAATATTTTCTACCTTAATGCGGCGCCACTCTGTAAAAGCTCATTTATGACGTCAGTCATGGTTGCCGCAGGGCTCCATAAGCCTAAAGCATTGAAACCTTCAAAAAGTATGAATACTTACCTGAACGTCGACCAAGCACGTGCTGAAAACAAGTTAGTACTGTTGGTTGAAGATAATGTACTTAACCAACAAGTGTTAACAGACCAACTACATTTACTGGGTTATGGTGTCGAAGTTGCTGAAAACGGTGAAGAAGGTTTAGAAGTATGGCAAAAAGGTAACTTCCCGATTATTCTCACGGATTTACATATGCCAAAAATGTCAGGATATGACATGGTTACGCGGATCAGAGATATTGCTGAGCAAAGTGCTGATATCAATGCTCAGCCGTATATTATTGCTGTGACTGCTAATGCATTAAAAGGTGAGAGGGAGCGCTGCATTGCAACAGGCATGAATGACTATATTACCAAGCCAGTTGAATTAAATGTATTAGAGGCCACCCTATTGAAGTGGCAAGAAAAGCACGCAAAAGACTTGCCTACGCCAGCAGCTCAATCCACGTCGGTTGAAAATGAATCTGCGAGTGTGAATGCCGAGGATACCGTTGACATGTCGCAAGGTGACAATATTAACGAATTAGCGGCGCTTAGTGAAAGCGCTCCCCCGGTTAACTTAGAAACCTTAAATAAATACGTAAACCATGACGAAGCCAAACAGCTTAGATTTTTCCGAATGTATTTAGAACAAAGCAGCATGCTAACAAGAGAAGTCAATGGTGCAGTGATCTCTATGGATCAAAACAGTATTGTTGAAGCATGCCATCAACTTAAATCCATTTCAAACACCATTGGTGCTGAAAAGGTTGCCGAGACGGCAATCGAGTTTGAACGTCAATGTAAAGAAAATGACTTATCCGCGGATCAATTAATTGCGTTGCGGGACAGGCTTGACCACGACTACGCAGAGGCCACTGCATTTATTCAATCTCATTTACAGCAAGCTGCAATGAGTGAATAAACACGCTACCCAAGATAAACAAAAGGCGCTTAACCGCGCCTTTTCGTTCAAACCAAATTAACCCAACATATTGCAATAGCTGAATGGCTTAGAAATTCGACTAAATTTTGGTATATGCTCTGTCTATATGCGCAAGTATTAATACCGGAACACCTGATTTAATGCGTTATATTTTATTAAAATTGTACATGCACACATTCAGTTATTCATACCAAAGCATATAGAGTAGCTTTATCACCAGCGACACCATAACAAGCGGGAATATATATTTGCTATAACGCTGCATTTTATCTAAGTCCATCTTCTGTTGGTACCTCTCCAACAATGGCACCAATACCAACAAAGCAACAAATAAACCACCTAAGATAACGAATATGTTCATGGTAATGCTCACAAAAATATAATGAGCCTGTTATATCATAAATAGCAGGTACAAAAAAAGCGCAGCCTGAACTGCGCAGTCGGTTGGAGTCTTATTGTTTGTTTTGTTTCGCTTAGCCTACTAAAGCAAGTAAAATACCTGCGGCAACAGCGCTGCCCAATACACCCGCTACATTTGGGCCCATTGCGTGCATTAATAAAAAGTTATGTGGATTACTTTCAAGACCTACCTTATTAACGACTCTAGCAGCCATCGGGACCGCCGATACTCCAGCAGCGCCAACCAGTGGGTTTATCGGGTTGCTCGACAAACGATTCATTATTTTTGCCATATAAACACCCGATGCGGTACCAATAGAGAAAGCAAGTGCCCCCAGTAACAAAATACCTAAGGTCTCTACAGTCAAAAAGTGCTCTGCGGCAAGCTTTGAACCAACAGCCAAACCTAAGAATATGGTTGTTATGTTAATTAACTCATTTTGCGCTGTGTTACTCAATCTATCAACCACACCACACTCTCGCATTAAGTTTCCTAAACAAAACATACCAACAAGCGGTGTTGCCGACGGCAGAAATAAAATAGTGAGACTAAGTACCATTAATGGAAATAGTATTTTTTCTTTTTTCGACACAACTCTTAATTGTGGCATTGCAATAGAGCGCTCTTGCGGTGTAGTTAACAGACGCATAATTGGAGGCTGAATGATTGGTACCAATGCCATGTAAGAATAAGCCGCGACTGCAATGGCGCCTAGCAGTTCAGGGGCGAGTTTAGATGCTAAGAAAATAGCCGTTGGGCCATCAGCTCCCCCTATAATCGCAATCGCCGACGCATCCTTTAATGTAAATTCGAAACCGGGCACGTAATTTAGCGCAATCGCACCAAATAATGTCGCAAAAATACCAAACTGCGCAGCCGCGCCAAGCAACAGCATGCGCGGATTAGCAATCAACGCACTAAAATCAGTCATTGCGCCAACGCCCATAAATATCAGCAATGGAAACACGCCACTGTCGATACCAATATAATAAACGTAATATAATAAGCCCCCTGGTTCAGCAAGCCCAGCGACAGGGATGTTTGTTAAAATAGCACCAAAACCAATCGGTACTAATAGTAATGGCTCAAACCCTTTGGCTATTGCCAAATAGAGTAAACCGCACCCTACGGCCATCATTATCAGTGCTGGAATCGTAAAATTGGCAATGCCTGTGGCTTGCCATAAATTTAATAACCCGTCCATACCAACTCCTAAGCCAACGCTATCATGGCATCGCCAGTCGAGACCGAGTCACCTTCTGATACCAACACTTCAGAGATGGTCCCACTTGAGGTCGCTCTAACTTCCGTTTCCATTTTCATGGCTTCCATAATCAAGACAACATCACCTTGCTCAACTCGCTCCCCTGGACGCACTTTCAATTTAAAAATATTACCAGCCAGTGGTGCATTTAACGTCTCTGAAGAGCTTACCGATGCGGACTGTGGGATCAGCTCACTGTCTTTTACCTTAACTTCTTTTAGCTCTCCACCAGCCGCAACCACAACGTCATATACTTTGCCATCAACTTGCACACTATATCGCTCTGGACTCGCTTTGCTTGGCGTTGGCTTATTCTGTACTTTTGATTGACTTGACTCTACTAAGGTCGGCTTTGGTTCAAACACATCTGGGTTGTGCCTGTTTTTCAAGAACTTTAGGCCGACTTGAGGGAATAGCGCATAGGTTAATACGTCATCAATTTGTTCCGACGCAAGCTCAATCGCCTCATCTTTCGCTTTATCAAGTAATTCAGTATGTAAACTTGCTAGTTCTGGTTTGATAAGATCAGCAGGTCGGCATTGAATTTCCTCAGCACCATCGAGTACTTTCAACTGCAGTGCTTTATCAACTGGTGCAGGTGTTGAGCCATATTCACCTTTTAATACGCCCGCAGTTTCTTTCGTGATGGTTTTATAACGCTCACCCGTCAACACGTTGAGTACCGCTTGCGTCCCCACTATTTGCGACGTTGGTGTTACCAGAGGTAAATAACCTAAATCTTTTCTAACGTTAGGAATTTCCTTAAGTACATCATCCAACTTATCTGCTGCACCTTGTTCTTTGAGCTGGTTTTCCATGTTAGTTAACATACCACCAGGTACTTGTGCCAATAGGATACGACCATCAACGCCTTTTAAACTCCCTTCAAACGCAGCATATTTTTTGCGAATTTCACGAAAGTAACTTGCAATTTCTTCAAGTTCAGCCAAGTTTAATCCTGTATCTCGTGCCGTGCCTTCCGTAATAGCTGCAATCGTCTCAGTTGCACTGTGTCCATATGTCATACTCATCGAAGAGATCGCGGTATCTAACATATCAATACCCGCATCAATGGCCTTTTGATAAGTTGCAGTGCTTAACCCCGTGGTCGCATGGCACTGCATGGCAATTGGTACTGATACCGTACTTTTCAAACCAAGTATTAATTGTTCTGCATCATATGGCTTAAGTAATCCAGCCATATCTTTGATACATATTGAGTGACACCCCATAGCTTCGAGCTGTTTTGCTTGCTCTAGCCACATATCTAAGGTGTGTACCGGACTTACCGTATAAGAGATTGTCCCCTGGGCATGTGCACCCACTTTAATTGCGGCTTTAATAGCCGTTTCTAAGTTAGGAACATCATTCATTGCATCAAAAATACGAAAAACATCAACGCCATTTTTATGCGCTCGCTCAACAAACTTTTCAACAACATCATCGGCATAATGCCGATAGCCCAGTAAATTTTGACCTCGCAATAACATCTGTTGCTTTGTATTGGGCATCGCTTCTTTTAATGCACGAATGCGCTCCCATGGATCTTCTCCCAAATAACGAATACATGAATCAAAAGTGGCTCCTCCCCATGACTCAACCGACCAATAACCTGCTTTATCTAGTTTTTCGGCGATAGGCAGCATATCTTCTAAGCGCATACGTGTTGCCAGCAAAGATTGATGTGCATCTCGTAAAACGAGCTCTGTTAGCTTTAATTGTGACATGAAAGACCCCTATTATTGTTTTGTTCGGTATTGCGAGATTGCGGCACTTATTGCGGCAATATGAGCACTGGGCACCCCGTTTGATAACTGACGGTGTTTAGTCGGAACGATTGGAACTTCTGTGTCAGACTTGGCCAGTTTAGACAAATTCGTCACGGCCAAAATTAGAATAGATAAAAACACAAAGACTCCAATCATGCCTGTTAGCATCAAGCTGGCAGCCTCTATTAACAATGCGCCTATATCCATAACTCTCCCCTTTAGTCTTTCGACAAACACTATCTGCGTTAATAATCGTTTTTTGTAAATATTTATTCACCTATCATACCAAAACCCTCTCACAAGTAAATAACATTGTAAATTGGTAATACCAAGAAGGGGTACTGATAAATATCAATAACTTAAAAGAAAACCAAGTAAACTCTTGGTTCTAAAACACCATAAACATGAAAAATATTCAAAATAAAAGGAGGTAATATCTAAGTTATAACACCTAAATCACCTTGAAACTGTCACCATAAGAGTAAAACGAAATTGGTAATACCAAAAGAATGATTTATTAAAGTGCATGAATAACAACTCTATTCTTCTAATAGGCGCATCTAGCAAGGTTGGTGCGTGGTTCTTAGCAATGCGGTACAATGTGCTAAGCATTAGGAGCGTATATGTACACAGAAAGATTCGTATTAGATAAGCCGTATTTCCAAGAATGTTTTGATGAATCGATTCAGCTTGGCGATCATAATAAGCCCAAGTATTTTTTACTCGGGTTGCTCATCACTTTGGGACTGTTTAGTATTTACGGGCTAGAAAAGCACTATGTAGGAAATTTTCTCATTTTACTCGCTGTCGTAGAGTGCTTGGCATTTTACTACCGTCGACCGTGGTGGGTCGCACGTCAAATGTTGAGCCGAGCAAGTGGTAGCACAGTTGAACTGAATATTGACGAGACGCAAATTGAGGCCAAAAACCCGTATAAGCATTATCGGTTAACATGGCAAAACGTTGACTCTATTATTGAAACAAACAAAGGATTGGTGTTAAAAAGCAATCAGCGAATGCAATACCTATCTAATCACTCGATCAGCGAAGATACACGCGCATTTATTTTATCTCAAGCAAAAAAATAGCCACATATAAGTGGCTATTTTCACAAATTCTTATGTGCTGATCAGATATTGCCAGTCGTTGGATTAGACTTTTCAGCCTGAATACGCATGTAGATTTCTTCACGGTGAACTGAAACATCTTTAGGTGCATTTACACCAATACGCACTTGGTTACCCTTCACACCAAGTACAGTTACAGTAACTTCATCACCAATCATCAGCGTTTCTCCTACTCGACGAGTTAGTATTAGCATTCTCTTGCTCCTGTTATTCCAAAAATTAAAAGATTCCGCGTCTTTTTCATTTTAATGAAAAGTTACAGTAAAAGTAAGCAAAAATCGTCCTTACTCAGTACTTTCCGAGAAAAATGTAGCGTGTAACGTCCTTACAGCTAATTCTAGATATTTTTCTTCCACTAATACCGAGACTTTAATCTCAGAACTAGAAACTAATAGTGTTTTTATACCTTCTTGAGTTAAAGCACTAAAAAATTGATTGGTCATTTCACAATTTGATTTTATGCCCACCCCTACCGCAGAAACCTTAGCAACATTCGCGTTACTTTCAACGCTATGTGCTCGTATGTACCCTAAGTTTGACTGCAATATCTCAATCACCTGTAAGTGATCATTACTCTGCACTGTAAAAGCATAGTCTATTTTTCCACTATGTTGATGAGTTTGCGCGATCATATCTATTTCAATCTGCTGTTCAGCACACAATGCTTTGATCTCACCAAGACAGCTAAAACTTTGCTCGCATCCTAGCACCTTTATTTCCACTTCATTACGCGAAGCGGCAATGCCCGCTATACGACTATGCCCTATCGACTCTTCTTCATACGTAATGAGAGTACCAGTGTCAGGAGAAAAGCTAGATAGTACCCTCAGTGGCACTTTATACCTTCCAGCTGCTTCAACCGATCGAAGATGCAGAACCTTCGCGCCTAAACTTGCTAAAGCAAGCATTTCAGCACATGTAATATGCGTTAAACGCTTTGCCTTAGACTCAATACGCGGATCAGTTGTATATACGCCATCAACATCCGTAAAGATCTGACACTCATCAGCTTTTAATACCGCAGCGAGTTCAACCGCAGTTGTATCCGTTCCACCACGACCTAAAGTTGTAATATTACCTTCATAATCTCGACCTTGAAAACCCGTAATAATTGCGATGCGGTTATGTTCAAGCTCTTGCTGTAAACGTGCTGTTTGGATATGTTCGATACGAGCTTTACCAAAGTGGTTGGTAGTTCGGATCCCGACTTGATCAGCCAGTAGACTTATTGCAGAGTGGCCCCGTTTAATAATCGCCATAGCAAGCAACGCAACACTGACCTGCTCCCCTGTGGTCATTAGCACATCGAGTTCACGACTATTCGGGCGCGCATCGAGTTGTGTTGCCATTTCAATTAAACGGTTTGTTTCTCCTGACATGGCTGACAAAACAACAACAACTTGATGGCCTTGCTGAGTTGTTTTAACGACTAAATCGGCGACAGCTTCGATACGCTCTAGCGAACCAACCGAAGTGCCACCAAACTTTTGTACAAATAATGCCACCTGTTACTGCGTTTTCTCAGTAACCCAAGCATTAACACTTGCCAACGCAGCCTCAAGATTTTGCGGCTCTGAGCCTCCTGCCTGAGCCATATCTGGACGACCACCACCTTTTCCGCCAACCTGTGCTGCCATATGATTAACGAGCTCACCCGCTTTCACCTGAGCAATAAGGTCTTTGGTTACGCCAGCAATCAGACTCACTTTGTCGCCATTTGCTACACCCAGTGCAATCACACCTGAGCCCATCTTATTCTTTAAATCATCCACCATACCACGCAGTGCTTTTGACTCGGTACCGGCGACATTGGCAACCAATAGTTTAATTCCGTTAACGTCAACTGCAGAATCAAGTAATGATGCTCCCGCAGCACTTGCTAATTTATCATTAAGCTGGGATACCTGCTTTTCTAGACCTTTGGCTTTTTCTAGTAAGGCACTCACTTTCTCAAGCACATTCAGACTATCACCTTTTACTAACGCTGCTATGTCTGCTAACTGCTGTTCTTGTTGTGCAACATAAGCAATAGCATCTTCACCCGTTACGGCTTCAATACGACGAACACCTGCTGCAATACCTCCTTCAGAGACAATCTTAAACAGGCCTATATCACCTGCACGCTGAACATGTGTTCCGCCACATAGTTCAATAGAATATTCCCCAATAGAGACAACGCGCACTTCGTCATCATACTTTTCGCCGAACAAGGCCATAGCCCCTTTTTCTTTAGCCTCGTCAATGTCCATTAGCTGCGTATCAAGCGCAAAGTTACGACGTATTTCAGCATTAACAGCGTCTTCTAGTTCACGCAACTGCGCCTTAGTTACCCCTTCAAAATGGGAGAAATCAAAACGTAATTTATCAGGCATCACGAGTGAGCCTTTTTGAGCAACATGATCGCCCAATAGCTGACGAAGCGCTTCATGTAGAATGTGCGTACCTGTATGATTTTTCTTAATTCTATTGCGGCGCTCACTGTCAATTTGCGCATCAGCTTTATCATTAATGCCAATACGACCCTGTACTTTTCCGTGATGGGCAAATGCATTACCCAATTTGCGCGTATCAACGACCGAAAACTCACCACCAGACACAGTCAGGGTGCCTGAATCACCAACCTGACCACCTGATTCAGCATAAAAAGGCGTTCTATCCAAAACAACAATGCCCTCTTGTCCATCTTCAAGTACATTAACCGCGTGTCCTTCGAAAAATAGCTCAATAACTGTGCCCGTATAATGCTCCGCGTCGTAACCTTTAAAATCCGTTGATTTCTCTGATTTAAGTTGTTCGTTATAATCAGCGCCAAATTTACCTGCTTGCTGCGCTTTTTTACGTTGCACATCCATGCACTCTTGAAAGCCATGCTCATCAATCGTCATGAAGCGCTCTCGAGCAACATCAGCAGTTAAATCAGCAGGGAAACCATAAGTATCATAAAGTTTAAATACCAATTCACCAGGGATCACATCTCCTTTAATATCGGCCAAGCTTTCTTCCAATATAGCCAAACCTCTGTCGAGCGTTTTACCAAACTGTTCTTCTTCTATTCGTAATACTTTCTCAATAATTGCTTGTTGTTTTGCCAGTTCAGGATATGCTTCACCCATCTGCTCGACCAATGCAGCCACAAGTTTAAAGAAAAAAGCACCCGAAGCGCCTAACTTATTACCATGGCGCACAGCACGACGGATGATACGGCGCAGTACGTAACCTCGGCCTTCATTGGATGGCATAACCCCGTCAGAGACTAAAAATGCGCATGAACGAATATGGTCAGCAACAACACGTAACGATTTATCTTCTAAATCCTTCGCATTCGTTACTGATGCGGCAGCTTTTATTAGACCTTGGAATAAATCAATTTCATAGTTTGAGTGTACACCTTGCAAGATAGCTGCAATACGCTCAAGGCCCATCCCCGTATCAACCGATTGCTTTGGTAATGGCTCCATTGTGCCATCAGCATGACGGTTGTATTGCATGAATACAAGATTCCAGATCTCAATAAAACGATCGCCGTCTTCTTCAGGAGATCCTGGAGGGCCTCCCCAAATATGCTCACCATGATCGTAGAATATTTCTGAACATGGTCCACACGGGCCTGTATCACCCATAGACCAAAAATTATCATTCGTATCAATACGAATGATTTTGTCATCACTCAGTCCTATGTCTTTTGACCAAAACTCATACGCTTCTTCATCCGTATGGTAAACCGTGACAAGTAGCTTTTCTTTGGGCAATTTCACAACATCCGTTAAAAACTGCCATGCAAATGTAATCGCTTCTTGCTTAAAATAATCACCAAAACTGAAATTACCTAGCATTTCAAAGAAAGTATGATGGCGAGCGGTATAGCCTACATTTTCTAAATCATTATGCTTACCACCAGCACGTACGCAACGTTGAGAGCTTGTTGCGCGAGTGTAAGGGCGAGACTCGGCCCCTAAAAATACATCTTTAAACTGCACCATACCTGCATTGTTAAATAACAAAGTCGCATCATTACCTGGAATGAGCGAGCTTGACGGGACAATTTGGTGCTGTTGTGTGGCAAAGTAGTCTAAAAACGCTTGCCTGATCTGTGCGGTAGTCATGTGCTGCATGTGATTATTCACCCATTGTTGCTGCTTGCATTGCAAAATCTATTTCTTCATAGCTAAAGCCGCGATACATCATGTATCTGACTCGCTTTGCTTTGTCTTTATAATCAAGGTTAGGCGCAGTTACTGCGTACTTTTTTACATAAGCATCTTGCGCTAATTGAAACCAATCGACTTCGAGCGTCTCGATTAGTTGCAGTAATTGCGCGCGGTCAACCCCTTTATTCATCGCTTCAGCCAACACTCTTTTTTGGCCAAAACCTTTATTAATCTGTCTTCTTAAAAAGCTATCGCAATAGCGAGCTTCATCGATATAACCGAGCCGCTCACACCATACTAATAACTCTTCGACGTAGCTCTCTGGCGCCTCTTTGGCTCTGAGCTTTTTTATCAACTCTTTGTGAGAGTACTCTTGCCTAGCCAGTAACCACAATACATAGTTTTTTAGCTTTTGCTTACTAGTATCATCCATTTAAGCGTCAAACCGGCCCGTATCGTTACCATCTTGCTTCACTGTTTCCGCGCTCTCATCATGCTCACTTTGCACCTTAACAACCGGCATAAAAATCGCTTGGAAAGAAACAAAAAAGCTAATATATGAAATAGGAATAATCACCAATAAAGGGATCATGCTGAGTGGCATTGACGCCAATATTAACAAAGCAATCGCTAAGCCATATACCCCCAGCGGGGCCATGTTTTTATGAAATACCTTGAGCGATTGTGTAATCGCCGTAAAGATACGTGTTTCACCTTTAAAAAACACCAGCGGTAATGCATACGCAAATGCCATTAGATTAAAGCAATGTGCTATCGCAAACACCATAATATCAGACATAGAAATACTCGCGAGTAATGCATTTATTAACTCGTCTGGCTGTTGAGTTGATGACGCTTCTTGCATAATCGCAAATGCATCAGCAAATAAGAAATCCGCTAACAAGGTCAATAAAATAATCGCCCCCATTTGGTATAAACCTAAGCGAAACAGGTGTAATCGTCGCCCTTTTGCGGAAAAAGGCGCTAATATATCAGCAAGGTTAATGGTTTTACCTTGCTGCTTACTCAACACGGCCATATACATACCGGCAGTCAAAAACGGCGATGCAAAAGCCGCTAATAATTGCAGCAAAGGTGCCACAAGGGGCACAAGCGCCACAATAATGATGAAAATATACATGAAAACAAACGTCATGGGCTGAGTCTTAAAAATGCTCCAACCAGCCTTTAGCCACTGAATACCCATGGCTGCTTTAAATACTCTAAATTCTGATGACATAACGGCTCAAAGCTAATAAAAACACGGAGATTATACCCAAGAGGAACAAAATTGCGAGTTTATCAATCGATTCTGCTTCTCTAAAAAGCAAAAATGCGACAGAAGATGTCGCACTCTTAAACAAACTCGGATGTTACACTATTGTGGTTTTGAAATTTTCTTTATATCCAGCATATGTGCACCATGTTTTACCTTAGTCTCTAAATAACTCCGATTACCGACATTTCCCGATTTAACATGTGCCTGAGTTGCTACAACCTCGTCGACGGTAATACCGGCATCTCTCAGTGCATTGAGCTTATTTGGATTATTTGTCATTAATTTTACATGCGACAGCCCCATCGCTTTTAACATCAAAACCGCATCTGAGAAATCGCGTAAATCATCATCAAAACCTAAATGATTATTTGCCTCGTAAGTGTTCATCCCTTGTGATTGCAATACATACGCGTCAATTTTATTATACAGGCCAATTCCTCTGCCTTCTTGGCGTAAATATAGCAGGATCCCACCTTGTTTATGCATGGTCTCTATACATTCATTTAACTGCTCGCCACAGTCACACCGAGACGAATGAAATACGTCTCCGGTCAGACACTCAGAATGCATTCGAATAAGGGGTACTGATTGTTGCGATTCCGCTTCATTAAAAATTAAAGCAACGTGCTCTTGGCCATCTTGCAAACCACTAAAGGACACAATTTCCGCGGGAATATGACTATGCTGTCCCACATTCAGCTGAACTCTCGCTCTTACATCTGCCACGACTTCAGGACCTACTCAGTAAATTAAATGTGATATTATCACAATATTTATATGCAATAATATAGATATGGTGTTCAAATCAGAAAAAACAAGCTCGTTATATGTAAGCCCTATCGTACACGTGCAAAATTTTGCAATTAATCTGTCTAGATGATGGTTGACTATTAAATTACAAGCAACACCAGCTAATCTTAGATTAAGATGAGATACAGAACCACGCGCATCCTCGGAACGAACAATGAGACTACTGGTTGCCTTACTATCAATCCCTCACTTTATGGCTGACGGCTCAACTTTAAAGTTTGATGGTTTTACCAATATCAGTCTCAGTAGCAGTTCCTCTAAAACAGCGAAAGTCAGGCAACTTATTTCCCAACCTCATGGGGTATCGAACAGTAACATTGCTTTATATAACTCCTCACTTGGCGTGCAATTTGAGTGGCAGGCCTCATCTGCTTGGCAAATCGTTAGCCAGTTAGTCATAAAAGATCAAAAAAAATACGATATCAATACGCTGACACAACTGGTCTTCGTTCGCTATATGCCTAATGCCGACTGGACTATACGCCTCGGGCGCACCGGCCTTGATATATTCATGATGACTGAATATCGAGATATTGGCTATTCGTTTACACAAGAGCATTTACCAACTGAGTTTTATGCCATTATTCCCCACCAAAATATCGATGGCTTAGATTTACGCTATAAAACCCCAACTGAACTCGGGCTAACGAGTATACGGGCATTTATTGGCCGTTCTAAAGCATCTATCGTGAGCGATAATAACTTTTATTGGAACGCCGAATTAAAAGATATTGCTGGCCTGACTGTTGAGATAGAAAATAACAACTGGTTACTTAGAGCAAACTACACACAATCTAAATCTGGAAACGAAAATGCACAACAACAGATGTTAAAAGAGGCGATACAACACATTTCTCCACAAGTTTGGCCTAGCCAACCGCAACTATTGACATCATTAGATATCGTTGGGAAACGTTTCGACTACAGTGCCATTGGCTTTCGGTTCGATGATACTAACTGGATTGCTCAATCTGAATTATCTTATATAAATTCTAATTCGGAAGTACTAAACCACTTAAGAAGTTACTATATTAGTGTCGGAAAGCACATAGGCAACCATACTTTAATGGCTTCCTTCTCTCGCGCAAAATCTAATAATGAAACACCAGAAAAACCACTTATATCAACACCTGAACTGGATTTTATATACAATAATATTGTCCGTCACACCGATTTTTACTTAATTGATCAATACACTGTTTCTATGACTTGGAGGGTTGAATTAAGTGATGTATCAGCGTTAAAACTGCAATGGGATCATACAAATGTTGGGCGTCTCCCCTCTGCATTATATTTGCACAACCACACAACCACTCCCGATAATCAGTTTAATACCTTAGGCATTAGCCTGAACTGGGTATTCTGATGTTAAAAACAATTTCAGCGCTCACCATTTGTTTCGCATGTTCGTGTTTGGCTCAGCAAGATCTGGTTGTCATTGTGCACAAAGATAACCCCGTGAATAGCTTAACCCACAAAGCGGTTGTTGATATGTTCATGGGGAAATACTTAGCTTTTCCAAATGGAGTGATAGCACTGACCTGTGACTATAAAAAAGAGAGCCAAATTCGTTCTTCTTTTTTAAGTGCCATAACTGGACGCCCTATCAGCCAAATAAATGCATATTGGTCGCGCGTACGTTTTAGTGGTAAAGCGTCACCTCCACAGATATTCGACGATGTCGTGAGTATCCTCGATAAAGTCGCAAATACGTCAAATGCCATTGCCTATGTTCCAGCTCACACCGTGACACATAACGTAAAGGTGGTATATAAAATTGCTCAATAAACATAGTTTAATTACCAGACTGTTAATTATCGTTTCAGGTTCCGCTATGGTGTTCGCCTTGATCTATGCCAAGCTGCACTACAGCAACGTATTCGATACTGAAATGCAGCGCTCAAACAACACCATATTACAAATTGGTCAAACAGTGTCAGCCACAGCTTCTATCGCCGCGTATTTAGAAGACAAAGATCTCGCAAATGAAGTGCTAAACGGATTAGTTAGCAACGATGTTATTCTCGCTGCTCAACTCAATGGTCAGCAAAGTGTGCTTGCTAAAAGCATTCTATATAAAACAGAGTTACCAATTACATTTGTGTTAAGTAATCCCTTTATTATTGGTGAGCAAATTGGTGCCATTTACATAGAACCTAATACAATATTTATTGAACAAAGCGCACAAACACTTGCTTTATCAAGTGTACAAACCTTATTGGTTGTCATCTTGCCTATGCTCATCATCTTTGCCATACTTGTGTATGCTCTTATCACCCAACCTCTTAATTATTTGAGCTGTCAGCTTGCCAAAATAAGCCCGGGTAAAGGGCAACGAATTGTCATTCCCACCACACACAGACACAGCGAAATAGGGACTATTTCAGGTGATATAAATAAGTTACTGTCTCGAACCGAAACGCTCTTTCTGCAAGAGCGCAGTTTAAGAAAAGACATTGAACGATTTGAAAAACGCTTTCGGCTTATGTTTGAAAAGTCATCGTCCCCGACGCTACTGGTAAAAGACAAAGGCGACATTTTATTAATTAACGAAGCAGCACAAGATTTACTCGCTGGGCTAGGCATAGATTTAGAAGAGCGCTTTCCTCATGCCTTAGGCAAAGCCTGTAAAACGCCGGATATTCTATATACCTTTACCAGCAATAGCATTAACCAAAAACAAGTCATGCAGTCAGAATTTGAATTTAACAACCAGCTCACCTTAGAAACAGTGTGGCTCAATATTATTATCATAAATACCGAAAGTGATAATCAATCGTACTTACAAGTATTTATCAACGATATTACGATGAAAAAAGTCATGATCACGCAATTAAAACAAAAAGCGCAGTTTGATACATTAACTGGATTGAGTAACCGATACGGTGCAGAATTAATTTTACTTGAATGGTTAGACCAGCAGCGCCCATTTAGCTTAATGCTACTTGATTTAGATGAATTCAAACCCATCAATGATATTCATGGCCACAATGCTGGTGATTCAATGCTGCAACATGTGGCACAACAACTTCAGCTTAACGTGCGTACTGATGACTTGATCTGTCGTTGGGGTGGCGATGAATTCTTGATTGCATTAGCGAATATCACCGAACAAGAAACCAAAGACCTTGCAACCACACTCTCGAAGGTCATTACCACGCCAATGCAATATTATAAATCGGGACAAGAGCACACCCTTATTGTCAGCGCAAGTCTCGGAATTGCCCGTTACCCAGATCATGCAAACACACTTAAAACGCTGGTCGAGTGTGCCGATATCGCCATGTACACAATTAAAAGAACCAGCAAAAACAGTTTTGCTTTTTATCAGATATGACTTTGTAGAACACTCTAAAATTGCTTCAACAACACGGCATTATATTCCTTTATATCCACTGTAACATTGTATTGCTTGAGCAACGTGTCTAAATGCGCTTGCCAAGTCGCTAAATCATCCATCGTGATCAAGTTATCATCCAGCTCCCATAATTGCTTAGATGCGGTGTAACTAAACTGAATCGCAAGCATGGCATCAACATTGCCTTGCTCTGCAGCAGTCTTGAGCTTGGTCATTTTGCGTGTAACTTTATTCAGGGCTTGTTTTAAATCCCAAACATAAACCACTTCATACATGTACGAGTGACGCCTTACTTTTAATAACACCATTGCAATCATTAAACTGGTCACAATCACCCCCAGTAAATTCCAATGAAAGTGGCTCCCATCAGGGTCAGGGAATAATGCAATAAGGCACTGCGCAATTCCTAAACTTCCGCCTGTTAACGCCACGACACACGCACCAATAACATAGTTAAGGTGTTTACGATATCTTGCTTTATTTATCGCCTCTAACTGCATCTGCTTATCCTAAAAGTACACTGCTGCGGATTGTACTCGTAATCTCTAAACAAAAAAAATAAAAAATCACCCCTTTTTTGATCCAACTTCGTTATATGAAATAACTCACCTATAAAAGGAATATGCGATGTCTGCACTCACACACTTCCCAACCGCTTCAATCACCAAAGTATTGCTTTCGACAGCCGGAGCATTAGTGGTCACATTTGCTGCTTTTGTATTTATGGATAAGTTGATCAGCCAAGAGCAAATAAGAGTATCAACTACGCCTGAAGTGATCGATTTATCCTTTTTTGTAAACAAGCAAGATAGTGCACCGCAACCGATGCAGGAGTTACCTCGACCACCAACACTAAAACCACAGCCTCCGAAAGCTATCGAGCGTACATCTGTTACTGCTATTGATATCGGTTTGATATTTACCCCTACACTCTCGCTTGGACCAATAAAACACGCACCTTCAATATTGAGCCAACAAGATACGGGGGCAACAGCAATTGTTCGCTCAGAGCCAAAATACCCTATAGCCGCAGCCCGAGATGGCATTGAAGGATGGGTACAGCTCAACTTCACCATTTCATCTCATGGACAAGTAATCAATGCAACAGTAGTCAACGCAGAACCAAAGCGCATTTTTAATAAGGAAGCATTACGTGCCATAACACGTTGGAAGTACAGACCTAAAATAGTAAACGGACAAGCCATCGCGCAACCAAATCAAAATGTTGTGCTAGAGTTTAAATTAAATCAGTAACTTTATTGGGTAAATACCAAACGGTATTTACCCAATATCTGTGAGGAAAGCCTATGCTAATAGCCTTAAAATCATGGCTAAAATTAAATACCCGTGCTGATGACCCGCTCTATGAATACAAAAAAACGGGCCAAAGCTACTATATTGAGCAAGCCATTGATACCTATAGCTGTGATATATTCCACTTTATTCGCAGTCAAAGTAATCGTGTGTTAGCCGAGGATATCTGCCAAAAAACTTGGCTAACCGTCGTCGAAAAGCGTCACACATATAACCAACAGAATACGCCTAAAGCGTGGTTATTCTCCATTGCGCGCAATGCGTTAATTGATGAACTGCGAAAAACAAAAAGAATCGTACAATTAGATGATACAACGCTGATTGCAGCGCAGTCTGATAATTCACATATAGATACGCTATATCAAGCAATGACACAGTTGCCGTTTTTGCAGCGTGAAGCCTTAATGCTCCAGCTGGAAGGATTTTCATTGCAAGAAATTGCGCATATTACACATCAAAATCACGAAACCATCAAAACCCGTTTGCGATATGCCAAGCAACATTTAAAAGCAACCATGGAGCCTAACGATGGATAACCAAGAGCAATTTGAAAAAGTCCTAAAACAGGCATACAAAAAGTGTAAAGAGCCAGTAAATACGAGCCAACTTAATAAATACAAACAGGCCTGTGCAAAAAATGAAAAGTACATATCATGGCAGCGAGTACAGTGGCTTTTGGCTTGCTCTGGAGTAGTATTTTTATGCATTCAACTTTTTATAGCGACCCCCAGCGATAAGCATACAACCATCACTATGAAAAGTGCCACGCAGTATGACAATATAGAAATACATCGCGTACAGCAGGGTGAATATCAACGTGAAATTGTCACCCAAAAACAGCGGTTAGATTTACAGTTGAAACACAGTCAAATGATACGAAAAGCAACCATTTCCCATGGTGAGGTCATTGAACAACACGTAGATAGATGGCTCATCGCAGATTGTCAGAAAAGAACTTTGATAAGCCTTGAGCAAAGCTTATTAGCACAATTAGTTCCTAACTGGAAAACACAACCTTCCTTTGTCGGCCGTTATTTGGCTCTCAATCAAAACAGCGCAGGGCACATTATTGGCTTAAGTGGCATCGAAAGAGGGCAACAAATCTATAGTTGCCCATAATATATCAGTGCTTGATGTGCCATGATAAATAGAGCATAAAATTAGC
>NZ_JAGJEF010000081.1:0-20015 GCF_018100875.1 Pseudoalteromonas sp. MMG012 | reverse complement strand
AATAGGCAAGTCGACTTGTACCATGCTTTCTAAGGCGCGTTTTTTGAGTAATAGATCTTTGATAAGCGGAGTTAATACCAGCTCCATTGCTAAGCCCATTTTCCCACCTGGTACGACAAGGGTGTTCATTCTTGACATAAAGCTGCCTTCTATCATTTGCAGGTAATAGGGGAAATTAACGTCGTCGATACCACGAAAGCGGATCACCACAAAACTTTCATCTAAAGAGGGAATATCTTTAGCGCTAAATGGGTTTGACGTGTCGACAGTCGGCACTCGTTGAAAGTTGATATGGGTACGTGAGAATTGGGGGGTGATGTGGGTAATGTAATCATCCATACTGCGCACAATCGAGCTCATCACGGCTTCGCGTGAATGACCTCGTTCGTTGGTGTCACGGATCATTTTTTGGATCCACTCAAGGTTGATAATTGGCACCATACCGATAAGTAAATCGACGTGTTTAGCAACGTCATGTTCTTGTGTTACTACGCCGCCATGAAGGCCCTCATAAAAAAGCACATCGGTATTTTTATCAAGCTGCTGGTAGGGCGTAAATGTGCCGGGTAGCTGATTATACGGAACGGCATCATCAAAAGTATGCAAATACCGGCGAACACGGCCTTCACCGAGCTGACCATAATTGTCAAAGAGCTCCTCTAGTGCACAAAAGTCATTGGCTTCTTTGCCAAAGTAGCTGATGTGTTTACCTTCTTGTAATGCTTCGCGTTTGAGCTTATCCATTTCTGGGCGGGTATAACGGTGAAAGCTGTCCCCTTCAATCAATGCAGCATTGGCATCAAGACTACGAAAGATATGCTTGATAGCATTGGTGGTGGTCGTTGTTCCTGCACCTGAGCTACCTGTAATGGCTATTATCGGATGTTTTTGCGACATATTCGCCTCATGAACTCAGTAATTGGGAACGTTTGTGAAATTGATGTTACCTGATGCCGGCAAGATAGCAAGCTTTGTGCTTTGTTTAGCAAGTGGTTATCATAGGCAAAAAAGACAGGGAATATTATGAAGGTTCTAGTTTTTATCAGTACACTGTGGTGTGCATTTATCAGTATGCATGCCATTTCAGCCATGCCAAGTAGCCAATTGTTTGTGGCTGAAAAAACGGCGCAAGGTGTTAAAGTGAAAGCCATTACATCGGATGGTAGTTACCATAACCAGCCACTTACAACCGATGGCGGCGTGTATTTCACCAAAGAGTTAAGCACTCAAGAGGGCAGTCAAACAGACTTGTTTTTCTATGACTTTACCACGCAGCAAACGCGTAACCTCACAAATTCCCCCGTCTCGGAATATTCACCGACTTTATACCCTCACGATGACGGCCTATCAACCATTGTGGTTGAAAGTACAGGTAAGCAGCGGCTTTGGTTTTATCCATTTGATAGTGCTCGTAAAGCATCGCCTTTATTGGCACATATAGACCCTGTGGGTTATCACGTGTGGGGTGAACAGCAAGATGTGATGTTATTTGTGTTGGGCACGCCACATGAACTGCACTTCACAGATACCAATGGTCATTTACCTAAGTTAGTTGCTAAAGACATTGATAGAAGCTTAGCGTTTAATAAAGCCAAGCAGGTTTATTCATTTACTTACAATAAAAATAATCAGCTATGGCTGGCAACTTATTCACCAAAAACAGAATTGGTGACATCACATTTTGTGTTACCTAAACCAGTGCGAGATTACACCTGGTTAGATTATGACACCGTTGCCTATGCGTTGAATAATCGAATTTACACACGCTCTATCACTTCTCCTAAAGTGGTGTCTCAATGGATGAACTTAACCCAGTATTGCAAAACACAGGTAACACGATTGAGTTACCGTGCCGGGAAAATGGCATTTGTTTGTAAGAAGCGTTAATTATTGCTGAAAAAAGCAGGCTTGTTGTCTAAAATACGCAGCAAGTATCATGAATGATAAAGATAAGGCAAGGTATGGCTATTTTAGTTACAGGTGGTGCAGGGTATATCGGATCACATACTGTTTTAGAGCTTTTGAATGAAGGTGAGCAGGTTGTGGTGGTTGATAATCTGTGTAATTCATCTTCAGAGTCGCTCACCCGTGTGAAAGATATCACGGGTAAAGACGTAGTATTTCATCAAGGTGATATTTTAGATAAAGCTTTTCTAGATAACGTTTTTCAACAGCATACGATTGATCAGGTTATTCATTTTGCAGGCTTAAAGGCGGTAGGTGAGTCTGTTCGTAAGCCGGTTGAGTATTATCAAACCAACGTACAGGGCACATTAACCTTACTGGATACGATGCGGGATGCTGGCGTATTTAAGTTGGTGTTTAGTTCGTCGGCGACGGTATATGGCGATCCTGCGAGTTTACCAATTCGTGAAGATTTCCCAGTGGGGGGCACGACTAACCCCTATGGTACATCTAAATTAATGGTTGAAATGGTTTTACAAGATGTGGCGAAGTCAGACCCGCGTTGGGCATTTGCTATATTGCGTTACTTTAACCCCGTTGGGGCACATGAATCTGGTCGTATTGGCGAAGACCCTAACGGTATCCCGAATAATTTGCTGCCGTATATTGCACAAGTTGCCGTAGGTAAGCTAGAAAGCCTAGGGGTGTTTGGCAACGACTATGACACGGTGGATGGCACGGGCGTGCGCGATTACATTCACGTGGTTGATTTGGCTTTAGGGCATTTAAAAGCGCTGACACACATAAGCCGTCATAGTGGCGTGCATATTTATAATTTAGGCACAGGCAATGGCTATTCAGTGTTACAGATGGTGCAGGCATTTGAAACTGCGTCTGATAAAGCGGTGCCTTATACGATTTCACCGCGTAGAGAAGGTGATATCGCGGCATGCTATGCAGCTCCAGAGAAAGCTCGTACGGAACTTAACTGGCAAGCTGAGCGTGGTATTGACGAGATGATGCAAGATACATGGCGCTGGCAAAGTGGTAATCCACAAGGCTATAGCGCATAAGCGTATTTTTGCAGGTCGACAATTCAAATAAAGCCCCATATTAGGGCTTTTCATTTTTGATAGTTTTATTCTAATTGACGAGGTTATGCCATGGCCAGTTCAGACTTGGCACCAAGCCAGCGTCTGACTAAGGGCTCAATCATATCAGGGTGGCTTTTCATCAGCGTAAATGCCAGTGGGCGTACCTGATTCAATAAGGCTTTGTCGCGGTTTAAATCGGCAATTTTAAATTCTGCAAGGCCAGTTTGTTTAGTCCCAAGTACTTCTCCTGGGCCGCGAATTTCTAAATCACGTTCAGCAATAACAAACCCGTCATTACTATCACGTAACACGCCTAAGCGCTTTTGTGCAGTGACAGATAAAGGAGCATGATACAAAAGTAGGCAGTGGGATGCGATGGCCCCTCGGCCCACTCGACCACGCAATTGGTGTAATTGTGCTAATCCTAGTCTTTCTGGGTTTTCAATGATAATCAGGCTGGCGTTTGGGACATCTACACCGACCTCTATAACCGTGGTAGCCACTAAAACGTGTGTGTCACCGCGTTTAAAGGCTGCCATGATCTCTTGTTTTTCTTTGGCTTTCATTCTGCCGTGCACTAAGGCAATTTTGAGTTCAGGCAATAATTCAGTGAGCTGTTGTGCGGTATCTTCAGCAGCTTGGCATTGCAATGCTTCTGATTCATCAATGAGTGTGCAGACCCAATATACTTGGCGGTTATCGTCTACACAGGCTTTTTTTACACGCTCGATGACTTGCTCTCGGCGTGTATCAGGCACGGCAACCGTCATGATCGGGGTTCGCCCTGGCGGCAGTTCATCTATGACTGAGGTTTCTAAGTCGGCATAAGCGGTCATTGCCAAGGTACGAGGAATTGGTGTCGCAGTCATGACTAGCTGGTGGGGGTAACAGTCATTAAATTTCCCTTTCTCACGTAATGCGAGTCGTTGATGAACACCAAAACGATGTTGTTCATCAATGATGATCAATGCAAGGTTATAAAACTGCACTTGTTCTTGAAATAATGCATGGGTACCAATGACCATTTGCGCTTTACCAGAACTAATTTGCTCCAGTACTTTTTCACGCTCTTTGCCTTTAGTTTTACCGCCGAGCCAAACCACTTCAATACCAAGCTGAGTAAACCAAGCGGTAAAGTTAATACCATGTTGTTCTGACAGTATTTCGGTGGGGGCCATTAAGGCCACTTGATACCCTTTGGCAATTGCGGTGAGTGCCGCAAGGGCTGCAACCAAGGTTTTACCAGAGCCAACATCGCCTTGCACGAGTCGCATCATCGGAAATGGCTGTTGTAAGTCTTGTTTAATTTCTGCCACAACACGGCTTTGTGCATTGGTAGGTGAAAAAGGCAACTCAGCCAAAAATAGGGATTCGAATGTATTCGTTGGTGGTAAAGGCACTGCTTTAACGGCTTGGCCTTTTTGTCTTAACTGTAACAAACTGAGATTTTGTGCCAGCAATTCTTCAAATGCCAGACGCTGCTGGGCAGGGTGCTGACCTAGTTCAAGTTCGGTGAGGTTAATGTCTTGCGGCGGCCTGTGTAGCAGAAGTACCGCCTCAGTGACACTCAGTTGTGAGGGGCGATATTGACTGGGTAAGTACTCTTCTATTTGATACTTTTCTAATAGGGCCAGAGCTTTATTAGCGATAGACCGAATACTGAGCTGTTTCAGCCCTTCAGTGGTAGGGTAAACCGCTGTTAAGGTGCTTAGTTCAGGGTCTAATGGTTCACTTTGACACTCTCTAATACTGTATTCAGGGTGTGCCATTTCAAAGCCTGCGCGGCCCCTGCGTACTTCACCAAAGCAGCGAATGATTTTTCCCGTCGCCATGGCATTTTTTTGTGCGGCGTTAAAGTTAAAAAACCGCAGCGTTAAACGGCCAGTGCCGTCATTGACTTGGCAGACCAACATGCGACGTTTGCCAATGGTAATTTGTGCATGTTCTATTTCCGCTTCAATGCTCACATGGCTATGGGCACTCAATTGTGCGATTGAGTATGTTCTGGCCCTGTCTTCGTAGCGCAGCGGTAAATGAAAAAGCATATCTTGGACACTACGAATACCCAACTTAGCCAGTTTTTCAGCCACTTTAGGGCCGACACCTTTTAACTCAGTGATTGGGTAGCTTGATAGAGTGGGGTTCGACATACTTTTCCTTGTTATTTATTTGGGGTTGCTAAACTTAAGCGTGTTCCAAAAGGTTTCATCTGCAACAATTTCGCCATCGTCATCTAACTCAGGGTAAGGTAAGCCTTTTTCCACGCAGCGCTCAGCGATAATCGGGTGACAGCCCTCAAACAATAAGCGATGTTTAATACTTTCATCAAGCATATCATTACGTTGATAGCAGCCAGCGGCTTCTCGTTGTCTTTGTGCTTCATATAAAATGAGTGCAGCAGCCACCGATACATTTAACGATTGCACCATGCCTTCCATCGGGATCACGATGTGTTGATCGGCATGTGCCAAAGCATCATCTGATATACCCGTACGTTCTTGACCGACGATAATTGCGGTAGGCTTGGTGTAATCAATTTCCCTGAAATCGACCGCACTGTCGCTGAGGTTAGTAGCCAGTATTTGAATGTCTGGGTTTTGCGCTCTAATGGCGCCGACGGCATCATGAATGTCATCGTGCATATGGGTTTCTACCCAGTTTTTACTGCCTCCAGAGGTATTGTTTGTTAAGCGGCGCTGCTCTTGTGGCCAAACAGCATGGACATGGTGACACCCGACTGCATCAGCAGTACGCACGATTGCTGATAGGTTATGATGTTTATGTACCTCATCTAAACAGACGGTTAAATCAGTTTGTCGCCTATCTAAGACGCGTTTCACGCGATGGTAGCGTTTATTGTCCATCGTTATACTGCTCACAGAATCAAAATTTTGGCGATTATACCGAAATTATGGGTTAACTTCACGGGCGATAGGGTTTTGCAGTGAGATCAAGGTTTCTGTTGATTGAATGGCTTCAATAGTTTGAATTTTATTGATCAATACATCTTGTAAGTGTTCGATGGAGCGTGTCATTACCTTGATGAAAATACTGTAATTACCTGTGGTGTAATAGGCTTCTACAACTTCTTCAAAACCTTCTAACTGCATTATTGTATCAGGGTAATCTCTAGCATGTTTCAAGTTGACGCCAATAAAGCAGCACACATCGAAGCCTAACTTTTTAGGATTTATGGTGACGCGAGTGCCTTGAATTATCCCTGCCTGCTTCATTTTTTCTACACGAACATGAATGGTTCCTGCACTTACATCAAAACGCTTGGCCAATTCTGCATACGCAGCCCTTGCATTGTCCATGAGTGCATTCAAAATGGATTTATCGAGATTATCGATTTGATAATTTTCCAATATATTTACCACTGTTTTTTATTGATTATATAAAATATAACGGTATTTTTTGGGTATTAATATAGGCTTTTGTTATTTTTGTTGAGGCATGTTGATTTTTGGTTCGATTTTGTTGACGATGTGTTTAAGCCATGCAGAGCAGGGCAATAAAAATTCAACAGGTTTAAATTGGGAATGAGGTCCGGTTATGAAAACAACTTATCAGCAAACACAGCAACAAATTAGCAGCGTAAAACGTATTTTTTCTGAACAGTTAGAAAGCCGTTTAGGTTTAATGGAAGTGCAAGCACCTATTTTGGCTAAAGTCGGTGATGGCATTCAAGATAACTTAAGTGGCACCGAAAAAGCTGTTTCAGTGTCGGTTAAAGCGATCCCTGATGCACACTTCGAAGTGGTTCATTCATTGGCGAAATGGAAGCGCAAAACACTTGGTGATTATGGCTTTGCAATTGGAGAGGGACTTTATACGCATATGAAGGCACTGCGCCCGGATGAAGATAGGCTCTCACCTATTCACTCAGTATATGTAGACCAGTGGGACTGGGAAAAAGTAATTAGCACCGAAGTAGATCGTTCTTTAGCGGGTTTAAAGCAAACTGTCACCGAGTTATATGAGGCTATTAAGTCGACTGAGCAAAGCGTTGCGAGCCAGTTTGGGTTAACGCCATTCTTACCTGAATCAATTACATTTGTACACAGTGAAGATTTACTGAAAATGTACCCAGACTTTACTGCGAAACAACGTGAAAAAGCCATAGCCCAAGAATATGGCGCAGTATTTCTCATAGGCATTGGCGGTGCATTGAGTGATGGTAAAATTCATGATGTTCGTGCGCCTGATTATGATGATTGGTCGACACCAACCTGTGATAAATACAGTGGCTTAAATGGTGATATTTTAGTTTGGAACCCTATTTTAGAAGATGCATTTGAGATTTCTTCAATGGGTATTCGAGTGTGCCCTGAAGCTTTAAAACGTCAACTGGAAATAACTCAGGATAGAGCGCGTTTAGCACATGACTGGCACCAACAATTGGTAGCGGGTGATATGCCGCAAACCATTGGGGGAGGCATCGGACAGTCACGTTTAGTTATGTTGTTATTACAAAAACAGCATATTGCGCAGGTGCAGGTGGGTGTCTGGACGAATGACATCGTTACGCAAGTGGAAGGAATACTTAAATAATAACAGGGTACGAATTAACTTGTTTTGAAATCAATCTCGATTTTTCCATCTTGTAAACTAGCAGTACAGGGTGGATAACTTCGATTGGTTTTATACACTCTATCAAATATATGGATCTCGACCCCAGGGTTAAGGGCTTGATTTGCTGTTAACTTTGTTTGTTCAAGTAAGTCATGTAAGTTTAATTCGAGTTGTGAGAGTTGTTGTTCTAGTTCTTCAGCTTGATGGCAATAATGTTGCTGGGTTGCACCTATTTTTGCCATCAGCTGCTTTTTCTTTTCTACATCTTTTAGCATATCAGCTTTTTCGATTGCTTGTTGTAGTGTGTTTAACTGATCATCAGTTTGGCTAAGTGCTTTTAAACAATCATCTGATTCTTTCGTTATTTTCATCCCACTACGGGCTAAGTATATAGACATTTTAGCGCCAGATTCACTGCCTATCTCTCCAGCAATGACCATTTTAGCATCTAATATTTCTCCACCGAGCAGCTTCCCTTTCGGGTGTTCATCAATACCGACTTGAATGAGCTTGTTGGCTTTTATATCGCAGTGGTTACTTTGCCTATCAATGAAGACGTTGTCGGCTTCTATATAGGTATATTGGCCGTGAGAGAGATGAATATCTCCTTCAGCAATCAGTCGGCAAGTGAGCCCTTCGTCATTATTTTTATGGTCAAGGTGGCCTATCACGGCTTGCTTGACCTCTATGCTACCACCGCTTTTTAACTCTCCAGATTCAACAGAACCCATCACTGTAATGTCACCTTTAGCCGTGACTTTCATACCGGGGGCAACGCCTTGAGTAACGATAACACTGCCATTAAAATCGACATGCCCGCTTCGTACGTTGACTTCACCAATGGTAAATACATCATCTACTCGCATGCCATTTTGAATACTGGAAGGGCAGCCTGCAATAGTGGCAACGAGTTCAAGAGGATTCGCTGGTGATATTTGTGTGCCTTCACCTGCCATCAGTTGAAAAGATTCACCAGGCAGTGGAATGATGGAATCTCCGACGACATTAAAGCCTTCTTTGCCAGGTGTGGCTGGGCGTTGCGTAATTAAGACTGTCCCTGGTGCTACGCTTGTTAGTGCCCCAAAATCACGCATATCAACCGTACCATCTTCTCTTAGTTTAGGCTGTTTGAGTCTTTCTTTTACGGTTTGCACATGCTGTATTAGTTTTGCTGGTTGTCCATCTACAGATGGGCGGCCTTGTGCTACGATACCTGAGACTTCAACCCCAGGTTCTAATTCAAGTTGCTTGGTAAGGATTTGTTCTAGATAAGCTTGTTTATAGCCTCTACTGACACCTGCTTTGACAATTTCTTTTTTTGCATCTTCAATAGTAACCGACTTACCCCCTTGGGCTGTCGTTAAATTACCAATGGCTTGCATTTGATCGTCAGAAACTTGCACTGAAAAGCAAGCATCATGTTGCTTGGCAACCACAAGTTGTTGCTCAGGATATTCGTTAGTGAAATGCGCTTTGATAGATTCATGATCGACTGCACAATCAGCATAAGGTGAGCGTTCAAGCGCTTCCACAATAAATGCAGCGCTGGGCGGATTAAGTTCCGCGATATTTAGAAGGATATTGCCATTATGTGCCAATTTAAACACGAGTATCATCCTTTACTGTTATTATTGTGAGAGATTAGCTCAAACATTGAACAAATCATTGGATATTCACAGAGTGCTAAATTAATAGTATGTAGTCAAGTGCTTAAGGTCAAAGTTCCGGCAATAAAAAACCCACCAAAAGGTGGGTTTTTCATTCATACACAAATTAATTTGTTGACGGTAATTCCATAATTCCATCAATTTCAATTTGTACACCTTTTGGTAACTCGCGTACACCAATGGCTGCGCGAGCAGGGTATGGCGTTGCAAAGTGCTGGCTCATTATTTCATTTACGGTTGCAAAATTACTGAGGTCCGTGAGGAAAATATTAACTTTCACCATGTCTTGTAATTGACCGCCTGAGGCTTCGCACACAGCCGTTAAATTTTTGAATACCTGTTGTGCTTGTTCTGCAAAGTCTTCAGAAATAACTTCCATTGTTTCAGGCACGAGTGGGATCTGTCCTGATAAATAAACCGCAGTACCTACTTTAACTGCTTGATTGTAAGTACCGATAGCAGCCGGAGCTTGATCTGTGGAAATAATCACTTTATTCATTGTGTGTCCTACTTTTTCCGATATACACGTTGTACATCAGGCATCACGCGAATACGACGCATAATATTAGCGACATGTATTCTATCCTTTACAGTGACACCTAAATCAATGATGTACAAATTGCTTTCTTTTTCATCTGTTGCAATTTCCACGATATTAGCATTGGTTGTTGCAACTACGTTGGTTAGTTTAGCTAATGCACCCTGATGATTAATAATTTCTACACGCAAGGCGGCGATGTATTCTTTTTCTGGGTTATCTTCCCATTTTACGATGACATATTTTGAACGCTCACTTTGCCATCCTTTAATGTTTTTACATTCTTGGCGGTGAACCGTCAATCCTTTGCCTTGGCTTACATACGCGGTAATTGCATCGCCAGGTACAGGGCGACAACACTTGGAGTAATTCACAAGCATGCCTTCAGTACCGATGATCGCGGCTTTGGCTTGTTGTGCTATATTTTCAAGTCCTTCCTCTGCTTGCAATAATCTTTTTGCAACGAGCACACTCATGATATTACCACTGCCAATTTCAACCAGCAGTTCCAGCAAACTAGAAAGGTTTTGTTCTTCAAGTACCAAGTCGACTTGTTCAGGGGCGATATCATCGAGCTTTTGCTCGCCTAACGCTGAATCGAGCAATCGGCGGCCTAGCAATATAGCTTCTTCTTGATGTTGACTCTGAAGGTAATTTCGCACACCAAGTCGTGCCTTACCGGTGACGATAAAGTTTAACCAAGTGGCATTAGGGTGAGCACCAGAGCTGGTAATTACTTCAACCGTTTGCCCTGTGTCTAGTGCCTTACTGAGTGGGTAAGGTTTGCGGTTTACTCGGGCGCCAACACAGGTATTACCTACATCGGTATGCACTGCATAAGCAAAATCAACAGCTGTTGCACCCATTGGTAGCTCTACAATACGGCCATCAGGCGTGAAAACATAAATTTCTTCAGGAAAGAGCTCTGTTTTGACGTTTTCCACAAATTCAAATGATGAACCGGCACTTTGTTGAAGCTCCAGTAAGCTCTGCATCCATTGACGTGCGCGCTGTTGTGCCGTATTGCCTGCGCTGTCACCAGATTTTTTATACATCCAATGGGCCGCGACCCCCATATCTGCCATTTGATCCATATCGAGTGTTCGTATTTGGATCTCTACAGGGATCCCATGAGGGCCGACGAGTGACGTGTGCAGTGATTGATAACCATTGGTTTTCGGTACTGCGATATAATCTTTAAATCGTGTTTCTATCGGCTTGTAGAGATTATGTGCTACACCTAATACGCGATAGCAAGTATCCATACTGTTTACATTAATGCGAAATGCGTAGATATCCATGACTTCATTAAACAATAATTCTTTGTTTAACATTTTTCGATAAATACTATAGAGATGTTTTTCTCTGCCACTAACCGACGCTTCAATACCGGATTCTTTTAAGCGGCTTTCAATTTCAGTTTGTATATTACTGATGACTTCTTTTCGATTACCACGTGCTTTCGCAACTTCCGATTTCAGTGCTCTGTGACGCATTGGGTAAAGCGCTTGAAACCCTAAATCTTCTAATTCGTTCTTGATATCGTGAATACCTAAACGATTAGCAATCGGGGCAAATATTTCTAACGTTTCTCTCGCAATTCGGCGGCGTTTGTCTGGGCGTAATGCTCCCAAAGTTCGCATATTATGAGTACGATCAGCCAGCTTAATCAAAATGACACGAATGTCTTGTGTCATTGCCATGATCATTTTTCGATAGTTTTCAGCTTGGAATTCTTTTTTATCTTTGAAGCTTAACTTATCAAGCTTACTTACACCTTCGACTAATTCAGCGACGGTATTACCAAATATCTCAGCAAGGTCTTGTTGACTAAAATCAGTGTCTTCAATAACGTCATGCATTAACGCGGCCATGAGCGTTTCATGATCAAGGCGCATTCCTGCAAGAATTTGGGTTACTTCAACAGGGTGAGTAATATAAGGCTCACCACTTGAGCGAGTTTGTCCTTCATGTGCCTCACGGGCTACAACGTAAGCTTTTTGCACGAGCTCAACGTCAGCAGGAAGTAAATACTCAGAGATTTTCTTTTTTAGGCCTTCAAAAAGGTACATTCACACTCCGATGTTCCAGTGAAGTAATAGATATGTTACGAATATACGATGAATTTCAAGATAAACCAACGGCTAGTTGGGACTTTATGGTGATTACATAAATAAAAGTATGAGGGATTCAAGGTAATCGAAAGTAATTTTTGTTTAATAAAAACAGCAATGCCAGCAAAAAGTGCTGGCATTGTCGTATTTTTGTTGCAGGTTATTAGCTGTTTCCGCCAACAATTGCTGCTACAGCTGCAAGTTCAGCTGCTTCTTGGTTTTGTTGTTCTTCACGATCAATTAAATCAAGTGAAGAGCTGTCAACCAAGCCCTTTTCAATTTCACGCAAAGCGATAACCGTTGGTTTGTCGTTTTCAGGATCAACCATAGGATCTTTACCACCTACAGCGATTTGACGAGCGCGACGCGCTGCTACCAAGATTAAATCAAAACGGTTACCAATTGCATCTACTGCATCTTCTACAGTTACGCGAGCCATCGAAGCACTCCAAAGTTATTCATTTCCAAAAGGCTAGTTTACTGCACACAAGCCATTTCGCCAAGTGGGTGGTTAAAATTTATCTCTATTTTACTTTAAAAGATCAGAAATGAGTGACTGGTAACGAATATTTTGTGCCTTTAGCTCTAATCGAGCTGCGATGACTATGTGTTCAAGTTGCTTTAGTGTTGCTGCAAAGTCATCATTTATGAGCACGTAGTCAAATTCGCTATAGTGTGAGCTTTCTGATTTGGCTTGTGCCATTCGACTGGCGATAACTTCTTGTGAGTCTTGCCCACGATTATTTAAGCGTTGCTCTAATTCAGTTTTTGATGGAGGTAAAATGAAAATGGTTTTAACCTCAGGCATGAGCTTTCTGACTTGTTGTGCACCTTGCCAATCAATGTCTAAGAACACATCGATACCAGCGGCGAGTTGCTGCTCGATGGCGGCTTTTGAAGTACCGTAATAGTTTTCAAACACTTGCGCCCATTCAAAAAAATCATTTTTCTCGATGAGTGATTTGAATTGCTCAACATTTACGAAATGGTAATGTTCGGCGTTGTTTTCACCCGGTCGAGGGTTGCGGGTGGTATGAGAAACAGAGACTTTCACGTCATTATGTTTATCTAGTAATGCTTTGATCAGGCTTGATTTCCCAGCACCTGATGGGGCTGATAAAATAAATAAGTTACCGCGAGCTGTTTCGGTCATCGTCAATCGCCAGTTTATTTGAGCAGATGCCGTGACCTGCCCATGAAAATTAATAGAGTCAGGTATTTTAAACTTTACTGGCTTGAGTTACCAGCGGTGCATATGAATTCAACGCTTTTGAGGTGACGCAACGCCACAAAGGTGCTTCTAAATAACTAGAAGCACCGGCGAATGGTTATTCGCTCTGATAGGGACTTCCGTTGGAAATCCAATCGGCGGCGGGGTGTCCTTTTAGATGATGGTCGTAATACTCCATCATACGAATTGAGAAATCGACTTGATTAGGAAATTGCTTCAAATGGTGAGGCTCACCTTCATATTGCAAGAAAGTGGCATCTTTTCCCAAACGTCGTAATGCTAAATAATATTGAATACCTTCTTGCCAAGGTACGGCGCCATCTTTGTCACCAAACATCATTAAAATAGGGGTGTTGACTTTGTCCGCAAAAAAGACAGGGGAGTTTTCAATGTATAAATCGAGCGCTTGATGTAACGGCTTACCTATACGGCTTTGACCGGTTTCGTATTGAAACTGCCGTGCGAGGCCTGATTTCAGTCTTATACCACTATATGCGGATGTCATATTGGTCACTGGTGCACCAGACACAACGGCTTTAAACATATCGGTTTGTGTGATCATATACGCACTTTGATAGCCAGCCCAAGAATGGCCTTGTAATCCTATTTTATCAGGGTGCGCAACCCCGATATCAATGAGCTTTTGTGCTGCGTTAATCATAGTTTGTGTAGAAGATGGACCTGGTTTGCCAATTTCAAATCGAATATCAGGCAAAAATATTGCGTAACCATTAGAAGTGAACATTGGGAAATTAGGGCGATGATTTAGCTCCATTTTTGGAAAGTCATACATGCGTTGGCTCATATAACGGTAGAAATAAATCACCACCGGCAGTTTGTCGCCTGCCCGGTAATTTTCAGGCTTGATTAATACGCCTTGTAAGTCTTCACCATTGTACCCTTTGTACTTGATAAGTTCAGGCTTTTGACCCCATGAGAATTTAGCGGCTTGAGGATTAAGATTAGTGACTTTTTTCGGATTAAGACAGGTACTATTGGTTTGCCAGATATCCGGGAACTCATGATAACTTTGTTTGGTAAAGAGTAATGTATCGCTATGTTTGGCTTTTTTTAGCACATCAAAACGCGCGGCATCACTGAGCACAGTAGTGAGTTTATTATCTTTTAACGATAGAGTTGCAATGTGCGTTTGCTTATTATTCAAGTTATGGGCACTTAATGTAAGCGTTTGACCCGGTGTAAAACCAGTAGCTAACTTGTCAAGATGACGCACACGATACTGTGTTTTGGTTTCTCTGCCTTGAGTTAAGCGAGCGGCTGTGTTTGTGGTTACGTCAAAGGCCCAAATATCATATTTGCTGTAGGCGTATAGCGTTTTACCATCCAGTTGCCATCCTGCGAATTTATAGCCAGCTTGTTCACTGGGGTAATCATGTTTATCATCGGCAAAAATAGCATGATTAATATTATGAGTGAGCGATGTACGGGTATTCGTGCTCAAGTCTTTGAGCCAAATTTGCTGGTTTTGAAAGTATGCCGCAAATTGACCTGTTGGTGAGAGTGACGGTTTAAAGCGTGTTCGCGTTGTAATGCTTTTTTTATCACCATTTTTTACATTAACAGCGTAATAGTCGTAGAAGAAGCCGTTATACATGATTTCTTCTAGGTAGGCGGTATTATCACTTCCTAACAAGAATTGAGCTTCCGTATGCAGTGTGAGATCTTGAACCTGAGGACCGGAAAGTTGCGCTACTTTTTCATTATTTATATGGTACACCGCTTGATAATGACGATGTTTATTGGTTTCTTGCCATGTTTTAACTTCTCTAGGTTTAATTTGTGCATCGTCATTGTGCCAAATTTTTAGGCCTTTTTGAGCGCGAATAGTATCATAATCATACAGTGAGGCTGTCTTGAGGTACTTTAACTCAGGGGTTTTTACGTTGAGCTCGGGACGATTTTGAAAGTACAGACGTTCCCCATGTTCAGACCACGTCAACTTGGCTGTTTTAGCCGTAAACCATCCGTCAGAGTTTTTTACCGACTTAAGTGTGTTGGTCGCAGCGTTCCAGAGTGTTACTTGGTAATTGCGGCGGCGAGGGTCGTCGTTTACATAGTTGCCCATATTGAACGCGACAAGTGGCTTTGTTGGATGCCATGTTGCTTGACTTAGTGTAACACCCGGTTCACTGATAAGGGGTGTTTGCTTAGCGTTAGACAGATGAAAAAAGCCAATTTGGTTTTGACTACCATTACTATTATGGGTAGCAAAAATAACACCATGACTTGTGGGGCTTAATGCGTACTTGCCAACTTGTGCAACACGATGTGTGGTGTTTGTACTGAGATTTACAATCACCAGTGTGTGATGTTCATCTTTTTTATCTGCTGCAATCTCTGCATCTATTGTTTCATCTTTCTTTTTCTGCTCGTCCTGATGTACTTCACGGTATGCAAGCCAAAGACCATCGTCAGACACTTGATAGTCTTTTACTTTAGAGAATATTTGTTGTTCTTTTGTGGTGGTATTGATGAGTACGAGATCATTCGTGAGTGCTTTTTTTTGTTTTTTTGTGGCAGTTTCAGTTTCTAGTAAAGACGGTATTTTAGTAAATGAAACCCAAAGTGCATTTTTATTGATTTGCGGTTTAATCCCACGCTCGACGGTCGTTAATAGCTGATTGTTTTTGAGTGAATAAATATGGCCGACAGCGTCACCACGATAAGGGGTTGCAGAAAACGATAGCCATGCTCCATTTTCAGACAATTGTGTATTTTTAGCATACTTAAAGTCAAATACATCTTTAAATTCTAACGGCTTCTGGCCATATGCTGCGGTACTTAAAAGCACAGAGGCAATGGCAAACGAAGTAACTTTCATCATGAGTTATATTCTTTATTTTTAGACTTATGGTCAGTTTTAGCACTTTTTTGTAGGGTAAATAAAGTGTCGTGCGTTTAGCGTGCAGGTTAACCAGATAGATAGCGTGTCACAGAGTATCAGAAACCCTAAAGGCGCGATAACGCGTGAATTTAAGAGAAAAGTAGCTAAGAGGAGATACTCTACTCACTCAAATTACTCAAGTGAGTAGGGCATTTTAGTTTAACCAGATCTTTTGAAGCTCAAGCCACTGAGTTTCAAATTGTTGACTGGGACGCGCAGTAAAGTCGCTGCGCACGAATTGATTCATTTTACCTTCTACGTAGGCGAGAAAAAAATTAGCCAAAGCAGCTTCATCAATTAAAAAGGTTTTACCCTCTCGTAATTTTCGCTCTCGTAACACTTGTTTAAATTGTGTTTCTAGCTTTTCGAAGAAACTTTGCACGCGTTCACGCAGACGCTCTTGTTCACCTTGCAGTGCATCACCTGTTAGGATGCGGGTTATCCCTGGGTTTTTTTCTGAGAATGTCAGTAAGAGTACCAAGATGTTATAAACACGGCTCTGAGTTTCTTTCTCATTATCTAAGATCAAATTAATACGAGAGAGTAAAGTGTCTTCGATAAACTCAATCAAGCCTTCAAACATCCGAGCTTTACTGGGAAAGTGTCTATATAGTGCGGCTTCTGAAACGCCCACCTCAGCAGCCAATTTTGCAGTAGTGATGCGTTGACCTGGGCTCGTTTCTAACATTTGTGCGAGAGATTGAAGTATTTGCTCTTTGCGGTTACTGCGTTTGGTCGCTGGCATGAACCTTCCTCTATATTATCGTTATTATGGTCAGTGCAAACCCCAAGCTGTTTACACATATACTTGGATCCATATGTTAATGTTTTATTCAGTTTCGTGCCAGTATTTTCAAAACCACTTACTTAAGACGTTTGGCTAATGCGTGTAAGAGTTGCATTGCCAGCTGCTGTTTACTCGTAGCTGGTAAATTTAGACTATCATCAGGCCAGTATAGAGTGAGCGCATTGTTGTTTGCATTAAACCCGAGACCTTGCACAGACACATCGTTGGCACAGATCATATCTAAGTTTTTATTTTTGAGTTTATCTTGTGCATAGACCGAGGTATTTTGAGTCTCTGCTGCGAAACCAACGGTATACGGGCGCTGTGCTTTAAGCGCTGCCACGTGTGCTATCACGTCGGGGTTTTTGATCATGGTGAGTGTGATTTCGTCACCTTGTTTTTTAATTTTTTGATCTGAGATAGTCGCTGCACGATAGTCTGCAACCGCTGCACAGCCAATAAAAATATCAGATTGAGGTGCTAAATGCATGGCCGATTTTAACATGTCTTCTGCACTTTCTATTGGGAAGACTTTTGCGTGCGAAGGGGGGGCAATGGCGACGGGGCCAGAGATGATGTTCACTTTTGCGCCTAATGAGAGTGCAGCTTGTGCAATTGCATACCCCATTTTTCCGGAACTATGATTACTAATGAATCGCACCGGGTCGAGCGCTTCTCTGGTTGGCCCTGCAGTGATGGTAATGGTTTTCCCTGCAAAAAGTGGTTCGTGAGATAATGTTAAGCAATGTTCTACGAGTTCTAGTGGTTCAAGCATTCTCCCCGCACCGATATCACCACAGGCTTGTTCTCCTTTACCTGGACCCCAAATTTCGACTCCTCGTGTCTGCAGTGTGTCCAAGTTTGCTTGTGTCGCTGCATGGGCATACATTTGCTGATTCATTGCCGGTGCAACAGCCACTTTGGCGGGCGTGGCTAATAGTAAAGTGGTGAGTAAATCATCGGCAATACCTTGCGCCATCTTTGCTAGAATATTACAGCTTGCTGGAGCGACTAAAATTAAATCAGCCCATTTTGCCAGCTCTATGTGGCCCATTGCGGCTTCAGCGCTTGGGTCTAGTAATGAATCTGCGACGGGCTCTGCCGATACGGCTTGCATTGTCAGTGGGGTAATAAAGTGTTTGGCTGACTCGGTCATCACGACTTTGACGCGACAGCCACGCTCACTCAGCCTTCTGACAAGTTCTGCACATTTATATGCTGCGATACCCCCACTGATCCCGAGGACAATATTTTTGATTGGTTGGCCCATAACTTAGCTCACCATAGAATAATTTAATTTCACGATGGTGCTAAAGATACCACACAGAAACGGCGCTGTTTAGGTAAGCAGTACATGCGTCTTTGAAATTCATCAATGACTGACTACACTTTTGTTTACACAGGTGCATCACTAAGGATAGAAAATGCAACTAACAATGCTGCCAAAGCATGACCGCCCAAGAGAGAAGTTGTTAATTCAAGGAGCCAGTAGGCTAACCGATGCAGAATTACTTGCTATTTTTTTACGTACCGGCATAAAAGGGATGAATGCCATTGAGCTGGCTGATTATTTATTGGTGCAGAGTAAATCACTTCATAACCTTTTTAATGCTAACTTGGCAGACTTCTCGGCTTTTAAAGGACTAGGAGAAGCAAAGTATGTACAACTACAAGCTGTGCTAGAGTTAAGTAAGCGTTATATAAAAGAGCAGTGCCATCGTAGCAATATTTTAGATTCACCAAATGCAGTTAATGATTATTTAACGATACAGCTAAGAGGACTCGACCATGAAGTATTTATGGTGCTCTATTTGGATAATCAAAATCGATTAATCACAGATGAAATTTTGTTTAGAGGCACCATCAATGCTGCATCAGTTTACCCAAGAGAAGTGGTTAAAGCAGCATTAAAGCATAATGCTGCATCGATTATTTTTGCCCACAATCATCCCAGTGGCTTGGCTGAACCAAGCCAAGCAGACAAATTAATTACCCAAAAATTGCAAAAAGCGTTGGCTTTGGTTGATATTGCGGTTTTGGATCATTTGATTGTTGCAGCTGAGCAGTGTGTTTCTTTTGCGCAAAGAGGCCTAATTTAGCTGGGTTGACACTATAAAGCTGTAAAAAACATCGCTTTGTGGGCCTTTTTGTAAAATAGTTTAATTTAAATGCAGTTTTTACTTTCCCTAACGGCATTCGATCATTATAATTGGCCGCTATCAAATTTACACATGAGCTGATTAGATAGGATCAGATCCTTGATCTCTACCTGTATATGCTGTATAAAGAGCGCCCTCTGATTTACCCTGGGGCCACAGTATTGTCCAAGGGGAAATTAAAAGCTCGAGCGAAGTTATTGGAGATACATAGACATGTCTAAAGTCTGTCAAGTTACAGGTAAGCGCCCAGTGGTTGGTAATCACCGTTCACACGCGCGCAACGCTACTAAGCGTCGCTTCCTACCTAACCTACAAACTCACCGTTTCTGGGTTGAAAGCGAAAAACGTTTCGTTTCACTACGTACTACCACTAAAGGTATGCGTATTATTGATAAAAAAGGCATCGACGCGGTTCTTACTGAAATCCGTGCTCGCGGCGAAAAAGTTTAAGGAGCTGGGATATGCGTGATAAGATCCGTTTAGTTTCTACTGCTGGTACTGGTTATTTCTACACTACCGACAAGAACAAGCGTAACATGCCTGAAAAAATGGAAATCAAAAAGTTCGATCCTAAGGTTCGTAAACATGTGATTTTCAAAGAAGCAAAAATCAAGTAATTTTGCTTTTGAAAGAATATTAAAAACCCAGCTTAGGCTGGGTTTTTTGTTTCTGTGATATGTGATGACACTTAAGCATTTCGCAGTATAGCTAGTTAACCTCAGCTCTGGATAAGCAAATTTGCCCAATAAAGCTATTTTTCTCACTCTCGGCGTTGCCTTCATTTGTAATAACCCGCTATTACTGCATAAAAGCGCTTTGATATTGAACAAAATATCATCATTGGATTGTACGTAAGTTTGTTTTCAAAACATTTTCTATTCCAAAACTCTTATCCAAACGTGAGCTTAGTTATTGGTTCTTATTTAAGCTTAAAATATGTATATCACTTTGCATTGGCTGTGCCTGTACATAGGTGATTGCGCTCTGGTCTGGATGGACGGTATATTGATGAGTAAAATTGGGTGGAGCGGACATAACAA
>NZ_JAGJEF010000080.1:0-20158 GCF_018100875.1 Pseudoalteromonas sp. MMG012 | reverse complement strand
GTGCGACGTAATGAATACGGTTAGTATGAAATGGGCCAATAATGGCATTACACCTACATGGTTAGGTAATCAAAGCAAAGCGGCGCTTAAGGTACGTTACATCGGCAATAAACCTCATGTTTATGCCAAAGTGAATGGCAAAGAGTTACTTTTTTTACTCGATACAGGTGCAAGCTTTACTATTTTGGATAGCACTGAAAAGGTTAAGTCACTGAACTTAACAATGGGTGATAAATTAGCTGTTGGTGGTTGGGGCGATGATGGGGCGACTTCAGCCCATAAAAGCCATATTGATCACATTGATTTCGGGTCGTTTAGCTTTCAAGATGTGAATATTGCGTATGTGCCTATTATAAAAAGTAAGTATTATCTACGTGCAGATGAAGCGGTGGTAGATGGGGTCATTGGTCATGATTTAATGCAACATTTTGCGTGGACATTTGACCGAGAAACCGAAACCATCTTAGCATCAGCAACACCTTATGTCGCACCAGTAAAAGCGCAAGCACTGCCGTTTAACCGGTTTTTAAGCAAAATCAGTGTTAATGCTCAGGCTGATTTTGGTGATGAGCATAAGGTCACGGAACCTTTTATTATTGATACAGGGTCTAGGCATTACGTTAAATTAAGTGCGCTATATGTTGAAAATAATAAGATAGAAGTCGGGCCCACGGTAACCGCGTCAGATTTTGGCTTATCGGGCCAGATGATACATACACGTTTTGCTATGCCTGAGCTGCAATTAGGCAAGATTAAAATCCCGAGCGTTAAAACCAACTTAGTACCTAATGTAGATGAAGATGATTTGTGGGTGATTGGCAGTGCAATTTTTAAGAACTTTGTAACGACCATTGATTATCATACTGATACACTTTATTTGGAACAGAAGCGTCCAATTGTAGTGAGATATAACTTAATTGGTTTGGAATTACGAAAGATCCGCAGTGGCGAGTTTGTTGTACGTTATGTGATGCCAGATTTACCAACAGCGAATTTAGCTATTAACGTTGGAGATTTAATTACAAAGCTCAATGGAGTACAGGCAAAAGATATTACGCAAGAACACTGGTTAGACATTGCAGGGACCGCCGCAAAGCATACGGTTTGCTGGGTTAACGAAAACGCCAATGAGACATGCCACACAATTCAAGCCAATGCGATATTTGGCTATTCATCTTAAGGCGAGCATCTTTATTCTATCCGCGTATGATTGCAATGCATCATACGCGGACAGATGCTGAGTATTCAGAGCGCTTAGCGCTCTTTACTTGTTCGCAAACCAAGGCCTCATTTTGTAAAGCGTGTTGTCCTTTAGAATAAACTTATGTCTAAGCACGCCAGCAATATGCAAAATTACCAATGCGATTAGCGCTTTAACACAAGAAGCATGGACGAAACGCGCGGTATTAAATAAGTCTGTGTCATGACTGCCATTAAGTGCAATGCTGGCAAAAAGTTGTACTGGCAACTGATGGAAGTTGGCCGTGATGTAACCTGTAAGCGGTACTAACACCATGAGTGCGTATAAAGCATAATGGGTGATCTGCGCGATGGTTACGAATGTTGGCGGCTGCTCATGCTTTGGTTGCTTATGCTTTAAAATGAAACGCTTGAAAAGGCGTATCATTATTAACAAGCTGATGAAAGTACCTATGCTAGAGTGGCCTATCAGCATGACACTGTGGTCAGCGTCACTCATTTGTGGGTTAAAGCCGACTAATGCAAAGCACATGAGGATAATAAGCACGGCGGATAACCAATGCAGCAATTTATAAGACCAACTATAAGAAGTCATTGTTCATCTCCAATTTAAAATAAATGGTTTAAGATTGATAGTTTAATTGATATTGTTATATAGATAATCAGGCTGAAATTTAAAAGACTGTTTTTATATATGAACAATGATTTAAACCAAATCCGTATTTTTTGCCAAGTGGCACAATTGCAAAGTTTTACTCAAGCCGCGGAATCGTTAGGTATTGAAAAGTCCACAGTCAGTAACAAAGTGAGTCAATTAGAGGCCCGCTTAGGGGTTAAGTTGTTGCAAAGAACCACGCGTTCGGTGAAATTAACCGATGAAGGAGCGCAGTATTTACAGTTTTGCCAACAGGCAATGCGCCAACTTGAGCTGGGTGAAGCACTCATTAGTGATATGCAGCAGCAAGCTGTGGGTCATTTACGCGTTGCGGTGCCTCAGAATTTTGCCGATGTTATGGCTGCGATGGTGGTTGTGCCTTTTTTATCAGAGCACCCGAAAGTCACGCTTGAAATGCAACAAGGCGCCCAGAATGTTGATCTTATTAAAGAGGGCTTTGATCTTGCTATTAGAGCCAGTTTTAGTGAAGTGGATGATTCGAGTTTAATTTATAGGAAAATTTATCAGTCTCAACGTATTTTTGTTGCGTCAGCTGAGCATGTGGATAAATTTGGCAATGCAGCCAATATAAAGCAGTTGCGTGAGCAACCTTATATTGCAAGTTATGCCGGTGAGCGCAGTGATACGTCATTTAACCAAGTGTATGTTGATGGCCGCTGGCATACACTGCAGGCACGTTTCACGGTCAACTCAATTGCAGCCATTGTTCAGTCGATGCAAGCTAATTTGGGTTTCGCTATTATGCCAATTACCATGGTGCGAGATAAGTTAGCATCGGGTGAGCTAGTACAAATTGCACCTCACGTTGCGTTGACGGACTCTGTCATTTATTTGGTCTACCCCAGTCGAAAAGGGCAACCCGCAAAACTCAAAGCGTTTATTGATACTCTGGTGTGTTGGGGTGATAAAATGATGCGGGAAAATCACCGACGAGCAGATTAATTAACCTCAGGTTAGGGTAAGGGTTTTGGAATAGAAAATGTTTTGTAAACACACTTACGTACAATTCAATGAGGTTAATTTATAGGGCGCTGAATATAGGCGCCTGCAGCGCCCTAATTACTTTGTAGATATGGGGCTGTAGGTGCTTATAGCATGTTAGGCCATGATTTAATCACCGCGGTTATACGCCATAATATTCGTTTATATAAAAATACCGATGACATCGGATACCTTTTAAACCCGATTATGCTCAGTGGTATAATCAATATCAGGCCCTAGCGGGACTATTTGTGTCGGGTTTATCATGGTGTGACTGAAATAATAGTGACGTTTTATATGATGAAAATCGACCGTGTCAGCAACTCCTGGGTATTGATATAACGCACGAATGTAGTTTGCAATGTGTGGATACTGCTCCAGTTGACGTAGATTACATTTAAAGTGGCCAAAATATACGGCATCAAATCTAATCAGTGTTGTAAATAAGCGCCAGTCAGCCTCGGTGATAGTATCACCTGTTAAGTAGCGCTGCTGAGATAATTGTGTTTCGACCTTATCTAATGCTGAAAACAAATTGTGGTAGGCAACTTGGTAAGCATCTTGGGTGGTGGCAAAGCCCGTTTTATAGACACCATTATTTATGCTGTGATAAACCAAGTTATTCATTTCATCAATGGCTGCTCTTTTTGATTCAGGGTAGAAATCAAGTGTATTGTTAGTTATATCGTTAAATGCGGTATTAAACATGCGTATGATTTCAGATGACTCATTACTAACAATACATTTTTGTTTTTTATCCCATAATACAGGCACTGTGACTCGGCCACTGTAATGTGCTGCATGGTGTGTATAAACCTGATGCATATAATCAAAGTTAAATAACTCATCACCACTGCTGTTTTTTGAGGTGTCAAAGGTCCAGCCATTTTCTAACATATCTGGACTAACGACTGACACAGAAATATGTGCTGTTAAGCCTTTTAAGGCCCTAAAAATGAGTGTGCGATGCGCCCACGGACACGCCAGAGAAACATATAAGTGATACCTACCAGATTCAGCTTTAAAGCCATTTTTACCCGATGGCCCAGCTTCACCATCATGGGTAACCCAATTACGTAACTGTGCTTCTTCACGCTCAAACTTTCCTTTACTTGTATTTGTGTCATACCAGCGGTTATGCCAAATGCCATCAACTAATAAACCCATAATATTGTCCTCTTTCCTGTTCTGATTTGATCAACTTTTTATTACAGCAACTCAAAGATTAATGCGGTTGTATCGCGATTACTTTGGTTATGGAATGTCAGTGTGTTTTCATCCGTGATTTTTGCGCCATCGCCTTCATAGAGCATGGTATGATTTACTCGTACCGTGCCTGCGATGATATGCACATAAATATTGTTGCCCATTGTTTTTTGAAAATCGAAGCTGTCAGTTGGTTTAACAATCAACTGATGTAGCTTTGCCGTTTGCTTAATTTGTAGGGTGTGGTTTTCTCCTGATGGGCTTGCAATGGTGCTTAAGCCATATGCACGACCAAAGTTTTTTTGTTGATAGCGTGGTGTATCCCCTGTTACATTTGGCGCTATCCAAATTTGTAAAAAACGTAATGGCTGGGTTTTTGAAGCGTTGTACTCGCTGTGGTATATCCCTTTTCCCGCCGACATTAATTGAAACTCTCCCGCTGATAACGTTTGAATATTGCCAGCACTGTCTTTGTGCTCTATAGCGCCTTCGAGTATATAGCTGATGATCTCCATATCGCGGTGACCGTGGGAGTCAAACCCTGCGCCTGGGTGAACGATATCATCATTGATCACCCGCAGTGCTGAGAAACCCATATGGTTTGGATCGTAATAGTTTCCAAATGAAAAGGTATGTTTGCTATTGAGCCAGCCAAAGTTTGCGTTTCCTCTATCTTGTGATTTTCTGACACTTAACATGTTATCTCGCCTCTCAATACGTAATAAATATAGGCACTTAAGCGAATCGATTCGCCAAATGATTGTCTAAAGCGAGTTTACCGCTACCAGAAATAACCAAAGAAGCACTGGCAGCGAGTAACGCGAGCGCAAACTCATAACCGTTATTGCTCATAAATAGACCATGGCTCAAGTGCACAGCAAAGATGGCAACGAGCATTGTGATAGCGAGTACAGATGCCGCAGGACGAGTTAATAAACCAAGTAAGATGAATAACCCGCCGACGAATTCACTACAGCCAGCCAAAAGTGCCATTAGTAAGCCCGGCGCAAGACCTATTGATGCCATAAACCCTGCGGTTCCATCTAGCCCGTAGCCACCAAACCATCCGAATAGCTTTTGTCCGCCATGCGCCATAAAAATAACGCCCACAGGTAATCGAAGTGCGAATGACGCATAACTTGAGTGAGATGCAGTTAACGTTCTGAGTAATGTTTTCATTATATTATCCTCAATTTTTTTAAATAAAGAGTACAGCATGATTTATTCATCAATTTGCTGTTTAAAGCCAGTATAGATATGGTACTGTCAGTTAAAAATCGAAATGTTTTGAATTATTAGTTCAAAAAAATTGAATGTTGATTTGTAAGAAGGTGATTATGTATCCGGCTATTACTATTGAGGCACTTAAAGCGCTTGACGCGATTGATAAAAAAGGGAGCTTTGCGGCGGCAGCCCAGTCTCTTTATAAAGTGCCTTCGGCGCTAACTTACACGATTAAAAAACTGGAAGAAGATATCGGCACTGCATTATTTGATCGTTCAAAGCAAAGAGCGGTACTTACTCCTGCAGGAAAGTTGGTATTGGCACATGGTCGAGATATATTGCAAGCGACAAATGAGATGGTAGATGCAGTTGCTCAGTTAGCATCAGGGTGGGAGCGACAATTACGGATTGCACGTGATACGGTGATCCCTCCAGATATTTTGTTTGAGTTACTGGCTGAATTCACTCAGCTACCACAAAGCGTTGATGTAACTTTGAGTGAAGAAGCCTTAGGGGGCGGTTGGGATGCTTTGCACAGTAAGCGGGCTGATATTGTCATTGGTGCATCAGGAGAGCTGCCAAAAGGGTTGTTTAATACGCATAAAATATCACAGGTGCATTTTGTGTTTGCCGTTGCATCACATCACCCACTAGCCAGTGTCAGCGAGGTGATTGATATTGAACATTTAAGGCAATATCCCTCGATTGTGGTTGCAGATAGTTCGCAAGTACTCCCGGCAAGAGACAGTGGTTGGTTTAACAGTAAACAAGTGATTCGAGTGAACAGCATGAGTGCAAAGTTAATGGCTCAATTACAGGGAATTGGTGTGGGGTTTTTACCACGGCATTTAGCTGACCCTTATTTAAAAGAGGGCACTTTGGTACAAAAAAAGTGTGCGATCCCTCGGCCAAATCAAGACTTATATATTGCTTGGAATAAAGGGCAAGAAGGTAACGCTTTAACGTGGTTTATACCGCGGCTTTGCCAGAGTGATTGGGCGTGCTAAGTCATTGCATTTGAAAATTAAAGACGCTTTTATTGTTTAGGTAATGTCATCGAAAAATAGAATCACAAAGAGTACGCTGAGCATTAAAATAGCGCCCTATCGAGCGTGTAAATAAGTGCACTTGTAATGCGCTGTAATCGCACATTTCCTAAGCTGTGTAATTCTTTTACTTAATATTAATGTAAAGGAAGAGCGACATGAAAGCATATATTGATAGTAATTACTTCTGTATCTATCACGCACTGAGGACAAGACTATATCAAGCAAATGGTGTCTTTTTGTTGGTAGCGATGATGTTAGTAACCGTATTTTCATCGCTTGCGCACGCTGCGAATTATCCAATGTCAACCCCAGCAAATGATGATGGGCAAGGTAACCTTATCTACTTAGATAGACATGCGTTAGATTGTGCAAACAATGTAATAAGTTCATTACGCTTGTTTAGACCATCAACGACGCAAATAGCGTATGCATATACGTGTACTGAAACAGGTGACATAGCTGGAGCTAGCACATATACGCCTGCAAATAGTGATGGTGCGGGCAATATCATTTATTTGGATCGACATACAGTCAATTGTGAAAACAAAGGGCTGCAATATTTACATTTAGAAAGACCAACGGGTAATACGGTTCAATATCACTATAAATGTGGTAGTAAAAGTTTAACGGATGTACAAGATTATTTTACGCCTGCAAATGCAGATGGCGGGGGCAATACGATTTACTTAGACAGGCATAATGTGAGCTGCCCAAACAATAAAGTACTGAGTTATTTAAAGTTAGAAAGACCCACAGGTAATACCATTCGATATCACTATAAATGCGGCACGTTTGATAACGGCGTAATTAACGGGTTTGTTGATGCCTTCGCGCCAGCAAACTGGAACATATCGGGTGTTGCTACAACCAATATGACGGCCGCAGCATTAACGGCATCAGTGAACTTTGGTGGTGGCGGTGTGACGGCGGCTATTACAATACCTGAGAAAGGACATATTAATTTTGATTGGGCTATGACGCTCCATTCTGCAGGCCAATATGGCGATGTTATTAGGTACGTAATAAATGGTACTGCGTATGACTTATCTACAGCGGGAAGTGCCTCTGGTTCTGTTGCCAGTGTTGCTGTAGAAACAGGGGATGTATTTGAGTTTTTAACTTGGGGGACGACTCAGTCTTCAAGCTATAACGCAACGTTTGATAACTTTAGTTTTGTTCCCGAGAATCACATGTTAGCCCCGCAATGTGCTTTTTCAGGAGACAACCAAGGTCGCAATGATGTCGGTTTTTCAGGGCAAACATTCGTTTATCATAATACCAGTTATGGCTCAAATCGGTTTATGTGGGATGGTGTAAACAAAGGGGACGTACCAATCGGGACGAACTCTGTAACGGATACTCAGGGGAATGTATTTACATTCGGGGCTGAAGTATCACATCCATATGCTGACCTTTGGTATTATGAAATTTGCGTAAATATGCCTTGAGTTGCTTTGTTTATCGCAATAAATATTAGAGCAGTTTTAAAGGTATAAATAAAAGGGAAGGGTGAGCGACATTCTATGCTGTTCACCTTTCATTATTACCTGATCTTTATATAAGGTATGGGCGTCACTGTAAGCATATGGTGCTATAACTGGCTGATTAGCAAGTGCACTAGCCTATCGCATATTCAATACTGTTCTCGTACGATACATCACCTCCCTATTTCGTTAGTGAATGCATGTTAGTTTGCATGGATGTAATGCGTTGTAATTGGTTTGAGGTGCTTTTTGGCCTATCTTTTTTTAGTACTTATACCGTCACCAGCTTTTTAGGCCAAGCACTTAGGGGGTTGTTTTAATGTGCAAGGACATTGGCTGGGTCATATAACCCCTCAATACTGTAAAGTTAGGGAGAGTAAAATGTCTAAGGAACCACAAGTATCTTCTGTTAAACCATATAAAGAGTGGCAAGAAAATCAACCGTCTGGGCCTCAGTTCGGAATATTATCAAAGCTGCATGGCACATGGGTGAATTGGAAAGATGGGCCAAGTGGCCTACACACAACCTGCATGCCTTCACCAGGGACTTCTTCAGAAACGATTTTCGGTGTTTTCCACTTTAAATCTCAACAGTACCGAGAACAACTCAATTTCACACGGGTTAACGCGCCGGTTCGTAACCGCGGGGGATCTAACGAGCAGTTTAATGGTGCGCTAAAATATGAAACCGCGATCATCGATAATGACAATGCTTTGCAGCACTTTGAAAATGGCATGTATTTATGGTTAGGTGATAACACCATGCCTTGGCAAGAAGATAGCCCTTATCAAAATCCTCCGACTATGTTTAAGCATAGGTCGAGCGCTGAATCGGTGAAAACCGATGCCGCCGAGCCCGTAATGGGGGCTGGGGAGCTAGGGCCACAATTCGTACCGCCACACTCAATTTCTCGCTCTGGAGTGATCCCCCATGGCACGACAATTCATTTAACCGGTCAGGTAGCGCAAAGCAGTGATGAGGGCATAGCACCAGACATTGGTGCGCTGTGGGAACAGCAATATTTATCCATATCGCCAACGATGGGAATGGATCCAGTGCGAGATTTAATCGCAGGGTCGCGTGAAAAACCTAAGTGGACCGCTCTCCCGCGAGAAGATCAAGAGGGCGGGGGGATTAATAGTGCTCGCGCTTATTTTCAGCGTATTTTTAATTATGATCAATTTGGTGCCAAATACCCCTATACCGTGCAACCTAATCTGCTGTTAACTGATGCTAATAAAAATTTGAAGTTTAAAAGATTCGACTTGATTGAGCTAGATTCGCAACATGACACCGGAGTACAAGGGGCAACGGTGAATAATGTGATGATAGAGCGCTATTGCCGAGTTGCTAGAATGCGGCACCGTATGTGGCTAGAAGAAATCGAAGTTAAGGGCAAAGATGGCAAGGTAAAGGTGATTGATCAACTGCAATACGAGCAAATAGTGGATTTTGAGTTTATGTTTGGGTCAAGTGGTGGCACGACATTATGGCCGCATATTCAAGTCAATACGTTACGTAGAGTGGAAGATATTCCGCTTGATGAGCAGCTCCCTGCTATTAAACTTCCTGAAGAAGAAGATAAAGCCACTGATGGGGCACCAGAACCTGTTGTACGTCACATGAAACACACACTCGACTAATGCACATTTGAGCCCAGAGTATGGATGGGGTCGCCGTTGCAATATGCTGAGCTGGTTGTTTGGTGATTGATGTTGAACATGAATATCAATCACCATTTACTAGGATTCGTTGTACATTTTGTCAGATGATTATTCTCTTGCGTACAGTTATGTGTCGTGTGGTTAATTGCGTTTACGCGCAATGGCAGTTAACTTTTTCCGGTATAGTTGCATAGAGTGAAACTTAATGGGCATGCCGACATTCACCAAGGCATGCCTGAAAAACCAAGTCATGCGGTCATGAAGTGATGGGTTTGGAATTAATTCAGCTTGGTGACCATCACTTTTAGCTGGTATGTCAGTGAGGTAGCGCAAGTCACCTGTGTGGCGATACAGTGACAGCACATCGAGCTTTTCTTCTATGGTGCGTAAGGTTATTTGTGGCCCAGAGTTATTGCGCCCCTCTTTCCATTCAAGCAATAGTCGCATGGCTTTCGGTAATAATGAAAATAGGCTTAAAACGTAATTTGATGGCAGTCTAGGCACAATATCAGAGCAGTTAACCACCCGATAAATCGGCGTTTTGAGCTCGTTAAAGTAATTGTAGTCAGCCGCTTTTGGTGCGCCATAGGTATAACATGCGCCATTACTATCTGGTGCGAGCTCTCTGGTTGCTATGCAGGCCAAAGCACCACCAAGTGAGTGGCCGGTAAAAAATACCGGGGTTACATCATTGGCGAGCGGATCATAGGGCTTGCCTTGTGATTTTTCGAGTATGTTTATTATTTGTGCTTTGACGCTCATAAATGAGCAGAAAAAGCCGCTATGAACGCTGAAGTTGTTGCCAACACTTTGATGTGCGTTACTCACTTGTTGTTGTTCTTGCGATAAGGGCGTTGCGTAGATATTGGTAAGCCAATCTTCGAGACGGGTTTCTGAACCTCTAAATACCACAACAATATAGGGTTTTTCATTATCGCTGTTACCCACTGCAGGTGTGTATTTACACACAAACCCTTGTGCACTCAGTTGGTGTGATACCCCAAGGGGCTGACTCGCAAAATCCATCGTGTGTTCATCACCTGCGCTATGAAAAGTACCGTCAAATGTGCCTTCTAAGGTAAACCCTGCTTTTTTCAACGATGATTTTAGTAATGTTTCGCCCACAATAAGCGCGTGCTCCTTTTGAGTCACTAAACTTTCAAGTGGAGTTTTTACATTGTGAGCGTGTGGGTTGACACTAAAGTGGCTATCGAACACCGCGTTTATTTGTGCTGTTAAGCTTTGGACTTCGTTATCAATGACACTAAAGCGGATGTAAGCCAATTGTGAGAGCTCAGCCATAATATAAGAGACGCGGTCGCTATAGCCAATACGTCGCCAAGGTAGCTTAAGTAGGTTTGGGTGCATGAAATAATCATGGGTAACTGTATTGGTTGTGATCCGCCCAAGATAGACAGAAAGTAATCCATAGCCCGCGGCGATCAGGGCTAGCGCACTTTGCCAAAAGTGGTGAGCGAATAGGCTGTTTGCTAAAGAGGATATGTGTGCAATATAACCTTCAAGCGTACGTATAATGGCGTCAAAACTCAGGTCTTCTAGTGCGCCACCTGTCATCGCGAGACCAACCAGCAAAGAAGACATTACGGCGTAGATGCCCCCTAAAAACCATAATGAGATGCCGATGCTTCTAAATACTCTGGCCTTACTCGCTCCGTGTTTCATAGTTACCTTTTCAGCATACGATGACATCAAAAGTGTGTTTTTTAACCATAAACCGAAAGGTACAGGTTTTCAAGAGTGCCTAAGAACACAATCGATGCTTATGTTGATCGTATGAGGAGAGAGTCGTTGCACAGGGTGGCATGTGTGTCATGGGATTAAGTGCATATTTGGGAATTCATGAACGCAATGTATGTGAATGAGCAATTAGGCGTTATAGCTCTCGTGTGATGAAAAGCATTAGCACAGCGTATTTTAGTACAAAGGATTTAGTGCAACGTATTTTAGTACAAAAGTGGCTACCTAAATTTTTAAGGTAGCCACATAGTTACGAATACACTAAGCTAGTCTAGTTTATTAAGAACATAAATAAGTTCATGAACATACACTTGCTCATTGTATAAAAAACTGTGACTGTACTTAAAAGTATAAATATTATTTTCTCTCTTTAGAAGTTTCATATTTTTAGCTGAAATTAAAAGGTTACCTTCAGTTAACGATGTATTACATGTATCAAAATCATAGGCTCCAATCGAATGGCATGCAGAGCGACTAAGAAATGAATAACTACCGTCAGCTTGAATTTTAAAAACATCGCCGTGTTCTTCTTCATAGGGACCTTGATAAGAGTAGGTTGCTTTGTTGGGGCTTATGGACATATTCCCAGCATAAACGTTGGTCATATGTCGGTAAGTTCCAAGGTAATCAGCTGAAGTGATGGTTTTGTCTACCTCATAATGTTGATACCCAATATTGTCATATGTTTTACCACTTGTTTCATCGGTAAGTTGTGCAACCAAAAAGGTTTCACCGGATGGCATGGAATACTGCGCGTATTTATAGCTATTATCATCGAATGAAACACTGAGCTCCACGCCATTTTGTGAGTAGGTAAACGTACGAAGCTCTTTGACTGACTTACCTGCTGTCTCTATCAACACGGTCCCTGTGCTGTCGTCAATAATACTGAACTCTATTGCGCCAATATATTTGTATTCACCTAATGCCCAATTTAGTTGAGGTGGCGCCATTTTTCCAGTGTATTTTTTGCCGACTTCTAGCGGAGTAGTCACCTCAGTTAGTTCAATAAGGGGATAAGCCATTAGGTCAGATTTAGGACGCAAGAATTCAGATAGATTTTGGTATTTATTCGGGTCAAAATTAATATACTCCGATTGTGTACCGAGTTGATAGGAATAATCAGATTGAATAATAAGGTGATTTTGTATTTTTCCAACTATGCGTATTTTGTCATAGCTCAAAGTAAAGTGTAACTCGTCGAATTCAGAGCTATTACTGAAAAAGGGGAATGAGTATGGGATGACCGCTTTGCTTGGCGTAAATTCCCCTGAAGCTTTATCATAAACCCCTTTTAGGTAGTGTAAAGTGTAATGCTTATGAATAGAGTGACCAGAAATAGCGCGTTTGGGTAAATGTGAGCGAATGTGCAATGTAGTAAGGCGCTGTTCGTCAGTTGGAAGGCTGGTTAACTCAAGAGTTCTATTTGGATATAAAGTGATATCAGGGTACAAGTTGTGCGCATATTTTTTTTCATTCAAAACAGATGAAGATTTATGAAGCATGTAGGCTTGATTTTCATTATGTTTATTAGTGAGTGTGATATAAAGTTTATCGCTCGTTTTTGCGATGAGTTGTAACCCCGTAAAGCGTTTAAGATTACAGTCGGATATACACCCATGTTCATACACCCACAGTTTATCTAGGGCGTCATTCTGGTATTCGAGTCGACTTAATTCACCGTTTTCAATCAGTATTCCTTGTTCTTGCTGATTGAAGGCCAAAGCGAGATGTTGTTGTTTGTCTTCCCATGCACCTGTAAGTTCTGCCGCAGAAATATCAATAGGCGCCCACGCTTGGGGGTTATCGAGGACATTCACAGTAAGCTCATAAGAGGTTGAGGCTTTGCCATCCGATACACTGATGGGGTATGTGTGGGTCTCGATATCTAAAAAGTCTGGCGATACGCTGAGTTTTACTTGGTTATTTTCTAGGGTATACGACAGCCAGTCAGGTTGGTTTTCGATACTGATAGAGAGTGGGTCACTCTCTTTGTCTTGTGCGTTTAACACGAGGTCGTATTGTGACTTGGCCTTCGCATCAATGGTGAATATACCACTTAATGTAGGAGCGGTATTAACGGGAACTTGTGGAGTGTTGGTTCCGCCATTTGATGACGTATTATTTGATGAAGTAATGCTTGATAAGTCGTTATTTGATGAGCCACCACATGCGCTCAGTGCTAAGCATCCTGCTAGTATGAGTAATTTCTGTTTCACGGTAATTTCTGACATCCTGTTTTTAAAAGTGGGCGAAATATACCATAATACGGGATGGTTTTGTTTGTTTTTTAGGTAATTTAAACAGTGATGAGAGGCTCACTAAATTGTTTAACGTTGGTTGCATACAGACAGTGTAGAGTCGGCGTATAATTTCGGTAATCGCCGATGGTATTAGAAATAGAAGGAACATAAGGGGATGTCAGAGTTAATCATTCGTACCATGTTGCCGCATGAGCTAAAAGTGGCCATAGAGTGGGCCCGCATTGAAGGGTGGAACCCTGGGCTTGAGGATGCGACATTATTTTACCAAGCAGACCCTGAGGGGTTTTTTGTAGCAGAGCTTGCGGGTGACATTGTTGCAGTTGGCAGTGCGGTCAGATATGACGCGCATTTTGCTTTTTGTGGGCTTTATATCGTCGCACCAGAACATCGTGGAAAAGGGTACGGGTTAGCTCTAACCAAACATAGACTAGCGTACTGTGGTGAGCGGAATATCGGCATTGACGGAGTGTTAGAAAACGTTGAAATATATCAGCGTGTGGGGTATCAGCCTTATTATCAAAATAAACGGTTTCAAAAGTGTGCCACTGCCCACGATGTATCATCCACTATCCTAGATGTGACTGTACAGCATATCGATGCCGTTATTACTTATGATAAGCAATGCTTTCCAGCCAAGCGAGACACGTTTTTAAAAGGGTGGCTACAACAAAAAAATGGCAAGGCACTCTGCGTGATAGAAAATGGCCAAGTTCGAGGGTATGCAGTAAGGCGACAATGCGTTGAGGGGTATAAAGTAGGGCCATTGTTTGCAGATTCGAAAGCGGTGGCCACACAGTTACTGGGTGCTTTGCAGCAGGATATTATCGGTGAGATTATCATTTTAGACGTACCGGAAAATAACCCTCTTGCGATTGAATTAGCGGTTGGTGAGCATATGGACGTGGTGTTTGCGACATCTCGCATGTATCAACATGGGCTACCTGATATAGCACATCATAAAATCTACGGTATTACCACGTTTGAGCTAGGGTAATGGATAGATAAATATGATTTTTTGAAATTAAGAAATTGATTACTTCTATAGCAAAGCCCTCAATTGAGAATGGTCGTTACCTGTATCAACTGCGGGCTTTGTTCGTTTGTATATCCTATATAAGAGATATGATTGACTCATTGCAACATTGATTAGAGTGAGTATTTGCCATTACTTGCAATATGCCGCCTAGCGCCAAAATATTAGCGGGTACTGTTCCCACCAAATAACTAGCAGGCAAAATTGAAATGCACAGATGATGGCGATAAATTCGACGCTTTCCCAGCGGTTTTGCTGCGCTTTTACAAATTGGTCAAACATGCTGTAGCCCAGCGTGATGGGTAGAATGGTTGATACAACGATCAGTGACATACTGGCGATATTGAGCACGCCAAACTCTAAAAATGATTGGTTGAGGTAAAAATATACAGGGATTGAAAACAGCAATACATTGATAAACGCCAGATTGGTCCTTTTTAGGGCATGTGACATAAAGAGTTTTACGCAGCCAATAATAATAAACAATAGCAGTCCAAATATCCCAATAATCATGCTCAGCCAATAAGGTAAAAGGGTCGTTACAGGCACTTTTTTAAAGGTTTTTAAGCCATTACTCATGAATAACTCATCGCCATTTTTAGTATAAACAACGTGTGATGCTTGGGTTCTGCCTGCTTGTTGATATAAATTATTACCAATATAACTTAAGCGTATTGGCGAGCTTTGCAATGAGTTTATCACCATATGTTGTTCAGAAGCAGTAACCGAAATAAAATTAAACAGCTTATCGATAAATGCAAATTCAGCCATATTATTAGGTGCTAAAATATAGAAGCCGTCAACATCGCTATTGTGTTGCAGCTCAGGTTTTGGCTCTGGTAATTTGGCCGATTTAAGCGTCAAGTATTGTATAAACAAAGCGTTGAACTGTTCAGTGTTGGCGGTTTCGCTGTCGGTGTTAATCGAATAGAAAAAACCTTTTTGCTCATTGGGATAAAGACAAATGTAAGCTTTAAAACCAAAGGTTCCACCGGGGTGGCACATGCCCACTGCATCATGTCTATCGCGCGTGGCGAAGGCGAGCCCGTGGCCCATGGGTAACCCTGCTTTTTTAGCATCCGTGTTATCGGCAATGGCAAGTAGTGCCATTAAATCTGCCTGAATAAATGCTTCACCCTTGTGCTGTCCGTTGCTTAAAATAAATGCCATAAATTTTGCCATATCAGGGGCGGTAGTCGTGAATTGACCCGCGGCTCTTAAGTACATGGGCACTGATGTTTGCATTACCGCATTTTCGTGATAACCCATGGCCAACAAAGGGTCTTTGTTGGGTCCATTCTGGCTTAAAAACTCAAAAGTACTGTCATGCATATTGAGAGTGTGTAACACGTTGTTATCTAAATAGGCTTCATAGCGTTGTTGTGTCACATCTTCTATAATCATAGCAAGCAGTGCATAGCCCATATTTGAGTATGAATACTGAGTGCCTGGTTGAGTTCTTATGGTCAGTAAGTTGTGCTGATTTTTAGAAAAAGCAGCTTCCAATGGCATATCCGGTGTTGGGGTGGTACTTAAAAATTGCCGCATTTTGATGTTATCTAAGCCAGCTGTATGTTCAAGCAAGTGTTTAACGCGAATAGGGGTATTGGCTGACCATGGGTTATTTAATTGCAGCTTAGATAAATAGGGCGTGACTTCTGACTCTAATGTTATTGCACCTGTTGATATTAAACGTAGAACTCCCATCGCAAGCACCGTTTTTGAGACAGACCCAACGTGCATCTTTTGTGCGTTTTTCATGGGTAATTGTTTTGCAATATTGGCTTGCCCCGTGCTACCAACATAACTTTGATTACCGTCAATAACCGACCAGGTTATACCGGCTAATTGCTCTTCGCTAAGCACGCGTTCAATGTGTTTTTCAAGCTGTTCAATTTCAGTAGCGTGGACGATATTCATTATCAGTATTGCTAGGCAGAGCATCGCAGTGTGTAATAGAGGTTTAATGTGCATGAAAGTCCTAGTCTTTTGCGGTGTATAACAAATTACCACCGCCTATTTTTTTAATTTAATTGTTTAAGCTGATTAGCCAAGCTGAAGATATCAATGCCTTTGCTTATATCTAATTGCATGAATGCAAGGACGCCGTGCATTACAATCAGAATGCGTTGGTATGCCTGAGGCTGTTGTTTTAGTGCTTGTTTTGCTGCTTCAAAGCCATGTTCGTCATAGGTTAATAGCAATGCAACTGCATACTCTTCAGGGGTCCGTTGTCTGGCTTTAGGCTCATACCCTAATTCTGACACTACCTTTTCTGCTAATGTCCAAACTGACCACGGGTTCTGGCCGGTAATGAGTTTACCATCTTGAGTTACTTTTTCTAAGTAGGTTGTACCTGCTTGAAATTGCGCGCCTTGTGCGATGAGTTTGTCTTGTAGTAAAAATGGAAAGATTTGCTTTGCATCAGGAATAAGGAATAGCTCTTCTTCATTGGTGAAGGCACTGACATTTTTATTACTCAGTAGCATGTCACCGTTGTCGAGCTGCACGTTCACGAGTGCCGCAGGGCCATGACATACCGCACTGACGACTTTATTGTTTTGGTATAAGGTTTTTGCAATATTTTGTATATGGGGGTTGTTTGGGAAGTCAAACATGGTGCCTTTGCCGCCGACGAAGTACACAGCTTCATATTCATCTGGGTTGATGTTTGCTAACGGGATGGAGTTGGCGACTTGTTGTTGAATGGTTTCATTATTTAAAAACGCATAGTCATATGCGCCCATATCTTCGCCATCGATGACAACAGGTGGTTTGCCGCCTTTAGGGCTGGCAATATCAACCATAAAGCCATTGGCAATAAAGACCCAATAAGCACGAGCAAGTTCGGTATGCTCATAGCCTGTTTCTTTATCTTCGGCCATTTTATCAACGCTTGTGACCACCGCGAGGATTTTCCCTCTGGATGCGGGAATATCGTCAGTTAAGTAGGGGAAGTCACTCATTTGAGATTCTTTTAAGGCAAGAAAGTGGGCTTTTTCAGGCAATAAGCTTTTAACCCAGCCTTTGGCGCCATAACCGAGCCCAACCACTAAAAGTGCAAGTATGACGAGTGTAAAGATAATTTTTTTCAGCATAACAGTAACCCAATTAATAATGTGACAACGAGCATAAATAAGGCGGTGTGAAATTTGTGTGAAGTTCGCTTTCATAGGGGAAATAAATTTTGGGTGATAAATATCGCGTCGATGACTTAAAAGTGACAAAGCACCGCATTGAGGTTAGTTACAGCAAATTATGCGCAGCCATATAGTTTGGGGGTCGAGCCATAGTATGTTAACTCATGTCGTTTTTTTGTTTTTTTTGTTAATGTTTACTCGCTGGCGGGTGGTCAGCGTTTAGATTAACAAGGACTGATAAAGTGAAAACAATGATGTTATTTATCGCGCTACTGTATAGCGCAACGAGCTTGGCTGCACTTGAAAAAAGGACTGTTTTTTCAATCTCAAGGCTATGAGGTTAATATCGGTTTTGAAGGCAGTTATACCGATACCACAGCGGTGGCCTTTTATGTTGAATGTGTAGCAGAGCACAGCTGTTCTTCAGCGGCGTTTACCGAAAGAGTGTTGTACGATTTTTTCAGTACACTAAAGCATGGTGGCTTGTACGAATATGTGTGGGACAGTGATGACCCATGTTTGGAACCAGTGGATAGTTGTAGTCCAACTGACGTTGGTAAAGGCAATAAAAAGGAAGATGTAAAAGAGTCGCTAGAACGACAAATTAATTTTGTTGGCAAGCAAACCAAAGCCGAGTCATCTGCGATCACTGAATTGGTTAAGTATGCGCAGTCATTGGCAAATTTAACACCAAACCAACGCCCGACGAATACGCCGGTGTATCGTATCGTTACAACCAAGCGAATCGGCGATCAGGTTAAGCCTATATTAATGTGTAAAGTTACTGAATCATCATGTGAAACACAGAACAATGTTCGTTTTGTTCACTATGATAATGACTCAATCGGTGTGTCGTTTGACTACAATAGTGGCTGGGGAGAGGACCGAGAAATTAGAGATAGCATTGATACCTTTCTTGAGCGCTTTTCATATCAATGTCAAATAACTTATACAGGTCAGCCAGGCAGCTTAGTGGGTCAATATGTGTGTTACCTTGCACCTTAAATAGAGTAAGGTGCACAGCATATGTATGGCTTTGTGAGTTTTCGGTTAATGTATTGCCATCAAAACTACTATTGTTTATTAACTCTTGTGCATATATACCAGTAGATACCGTGCTAAGCGCAATTGCAATCCAATTTGCGACGACGTTTTTTTTCATAACTATTTGTTCCCTTATTAGCGTGTAAAATCAATAGAATTATATTGAAAAAGGGCATGATAGATAGTGTGAAAAAGTATGGTTTATTCTAGCTGCCCGTATATAGGAAAATAAAGGTAGAGCGGCTATATATTATAATGAAAGGCCTGTTTTATTTAATAAAGCCGTGGAGCAAGCAATTCGCTTGATTGACGGATAGCGCGCAATTGTTACTCGCTTAGGCGGTAAAAACTGATTAAAATAACATTAAATTTCTTACAATAGTGATAGTGTATGTCGTTACCTGCTTGTCCAAGCTGTGCATCTGAGTATGTATATCAAGATCAATCTAATTTAGTTTGCCCGGAATGTGCCTATGAGTGGAACCCTGAAGAAAAGCGGGCTGAGGAAACAATAACCGCAAAAGATGCCAATGGAACGATGTTGGTTGATGGTGATAAAGTGACGGTAATCAAAGACCTTAAAATAAAAGCGAGCTCTCAGGTTATCAAAATTGGCACTAAAGCGCTTATTAGGCGAATTAAAGATGCCAAAGATCATCAGCTAGACTGTAAAGTGGATGGTGTTGGTGAAATGATGATCACGGCAAAGTTTGTGAAAAAAGCCTAAACGCAATGAAGAGTTTAAGCCGTGATAATAAGCCAGTTGTTTGAGCTCCCTCTCATAGGTCTTTAATTCAGTATTTCGCCAATAGAAACCGGTGCTGATGTTTGTGCTTTGATGGCATTGAGCACCGATACCAATGTGTTGTGTTGGCTATTTGGATGGGCGCGCAGACTGATGGAATTTATGTCGCCAATGGCAGCCAAACGAGCAATATTCACATTAATGGTGTCTACCTCTACCTGACGTTGATTTAGGAAAATGTGATTTTGACTGTCAATGGTAAATTGCGGTATGAGTGTTGGTTGTATCGTATTGATATTGTTTTTTGTTCGCTCAATATCCAGAACAGTATCTCGGTTAAAACTGGCAGTGACAATAAAAAAAATCAATAAAATGAAAACAATATCTAGCATAGGGTTCATATCTACAGTCGCATTTATTTGTTGATAAGCGCTTCTTGTTTTATGCATATTATTTCTCCAAAGTTGTTCATAAAGAGCTTAGGATAGAGTTGTTTTTATTTTGGAAACGCATTGTTAATATTCATATTTACTTACAAAGTTGTTGTTATTTTAAATCAGTTTAACTGAGTGAGACTGAAGTGATGGGACAGACAATGAGTTTGTTGGGTTTCGTTTTCTCTTACAGTGCAGCATCTGAATTGTTTGGAATAGCCAAGTGTTAATGTGTACTATGATTTCACTTGCATA